>JBEKSO010000333.1:0-5184 GCA_049516935.1 Thermoguttaceae bacterium | reverse complement strand
GTATTAGGAATTGATACCCGTGCACATCGACAACATGAATCGCATACTGCCCCGCGGCGAGGTGCTGCCGGTGCCCATGCTGACTTGTATCACCTTTGGTCCGCCGATGTGGCTGGAAGCGGGCGAGCCCAAAACCGAGTTCCTCGCTCGCACCCGCGAAGCGGTCAGGCGATTGAAAGAGGCGTGAAAATTGACAACCGTAAACTGTGAACTATAAATCGACAACTTTCATCCCACTGAATTGCCGTGTTTAACGATTGGTACACTATAGGTCTGGTTAGCACGGTGTTTGTGCTCCTCGGCGCGGTCACCGGCGTGGTGCAGATGCTGAAGCACCGGCCCGAAAGCGGGCTGGATCCGGCCATCATCGAAACCTTCCAGCTCCGCGTGCGGGCGTGGTGGATCTTGTTCTCCGTGCTTGTAGCCGCCTTTTACATAAGTCAGACGGCCACGGTGGTGCTGTTCGGGCTGATTTCCTTCTGGGCGCTGAGGGAATTCATCACGCTCACGCCTACCCGGCTGGGCGATCACCGCACGCTGTTTTGGGTGTTCTTCTTTTTCACGCCGCTGCAATACGTTTTGGTAGGCACCGAGTTTTACGGATTGTACAGCGTGGTGATCCCGGTATACGGGTTTTTATTCATTCCCGTGGCCATTGCCTTGGCCGGCGATCACAAGCGGTTTCTGGAACGGACGGCGAAGATCCAAGTCGGCCTGCTGATCTGCGTTTACTGCCTGAGTTACGCCCCGGCGCTCTTGACGCTGCATCCCACGCCGCAGGCCAATCGTACACCCGAGCAAAGAGCCGAATATGCAAACGAACAGGCGCGCGAGGCTTCAACTCCCGGTCAAGAAGAAATCCTCAATCCGGGCGCCCGAACCAGATTGCTGTTTTTCTTCGTGCTCATGGTGCAACTGAGCGATGCCTTGCAATACCTTTGGGCGCAGATTTCCAGTCGCCACGTGATCGTGCCAGCGATAAATCCCAGCCGCACCTGGGAAGGATTGCTGGGCGGAACGGCGAGCGTGACCTTGATCGGGGCCATGCTGTGGTGGGCCACCCCCTTCCAGGGCGCCAGCTGGTGGATGGCCGGCGTGATGTCGGCCGTGATCTCGGTGATGGGTTTTGCCGGCGGTTTGACGATGTCGGCCATCAAGCGCGACCGGGGCGTGAAAGATTACGGCACGCTCATCGAAGGCCACGGAGGCCTCTTGGATCGGATCGATTCGATCTGCTTCGCCGCCCCGGTGTTCTTCCACTGCACCCGCTGGTGGCTGGTCCTCAATCACATCATATCGCCCATACCGTAGATAACGTCGTTTGACTGCTTTCAAATCGATTTCAAAATCAATCACCAGGAAAAATCGTTTGCCAGTTCGCTCTTGGCCCATGCAATCGCTTTTATGAAAACTCGTTAAATCTATCCGCTTGGATCCGAGACTTCCCGGTCCGTTCATGTCCAAACGCAAGAAAGCTTCCGAGAAATATCCGCGCAAGGCCAAATCGCCGGCGCCTGGGCCATGGGAATTGTACTTCCATGTGTCGGCGGGAGTGCTGCTGATCGCCGCCGCCGTAGCGCTTGTTTATTTACCTGCCATCAGCGGCGGATTCATTCTGGACGACAACAGGCTTCTGACCGATAACGATCTGGTCAAGTACTCGGACGGCCTGTACCGATTTTGTTGCACGAACGAAGCCCTGGAGTACTATCCGGCGACCTATACCACCTTCTGGATCGAGTGGCGGCTATGGGGCATGAATCCGGCCGGATATCACTTAACCAACCTGATCTTGCACGTTGTCGAATCGCTGCTGATTTGGCTCGTTTTGCGGAAGTTGTCCATTCCAGGTGCTTTTTTCGCGGCCTTGATCTTCGCCGTGCATCCGGTAAACGTGGAGTCGGTGGCCTGGATCGCGCAGCGAAGAAACATCATTGCCATGTTGTTCTTTCCGCTGTCGCTTCTTTGGTATTTAAAGGCCGTCATGCCCACGTCAAGCGTGGGCATGGCACCCGCACGTTCCCAAGGAGGACCGTGGGAACGAGTTACTGCCCACTGCCCACCGTCCACTGCCCACTGTTTTCCCTGGTACTGGCTGAGCCTGGCGGCATTCGTGTTGGCGATGCTTGGCAAGGGATCGGCGGCGGTCTTGCCGGCACTGCTTTTAGGAATAATTTGGTGGTTGCAGCCACAGGGAACTGGCCCAATTTTCGAGGGCAGCAAGCAAGCGGGGTCGTCAAAAATGGGACTGTCCCCTTTTATCCGGCGGCATTTATTGCGAACCTCGCCGTTTTTCGCCGTCGCCGCGGCGCTGACGGAGGTAAACGTGTGGTTCCAAACGCATGGTGCGGAAATAGCGGCCCGGAACGCCAATTTTACAGAACGCCTGCTGGGCGCCGGCGGCGCGATTTGGTTCTACCTTTACAAGGCGCTGTTTCCCATCAATTTGGCCTTTGTCTATCCGCAGTGGCACATCAAAGTCGGCAATCCGCTGTGGTGGCCGCCGCTGGTGGCTGCATTGGCGATTACGGCCGTGTTGTGGCAATTCCGAGGAACTTGGAGCCGGCCATTTTTGTTTGCCTGGGGATGGTTCTGCGTGGCGCTGGTCCCAGTACTGGGCTTTACAGACGTAGGCTTCATGCGCTATTCGCTGGTTGCCGACCATTATCAGCACATTGCCATTATCGCAGTGGTTGCACTGGCGGCGGCGGCATGGAGCGCGTGGCAAAAGCATGCGCAAGACGGAACGCATCGGGCGGCAAATGTCATAGCCGTCATGGCGGCGGCGGCTCTCATGTTTTTGACGTGGCGGCAAAGTGAATTATATCGCGGTGCATTGACGTTGTATCAGGACACATTGGAAAAAAATCCGGATTGTTGGATGGCGCAAAACAACCTGGGACACGCTCTGGAAAGTGCGGGCCGGCCGCAACTGGCCATCAAATGTTACCAGCAGGCGCTGCTGCTAAATCCCGACTTTGCCGATGCACACAGCAATCTTGGAAACGTGCTTTTCGAAACAGGCAGATTGCAGGAGTCGATTGAACATTTGCAGCAGGCTTTGTCGTTGAATCCCAACCACGCTCCGGCCCACAATAACCTGGGCGCTATATTGGTCCAGGCGGGCCGGCCCCAGGAAGCCGTCGAACATTATAAACAAGCATTGAAGTTAAAACCTGATTTTCCCGAAGTTTACAATAACCTGGGCAATCTCATGTATGGGAAAGGCCAATTGCAGGATGCAATCGGGTATTTCCAGAAAGCCCTGAGTCTTAGATCCGATTACCCCGCGGCTCAATACAATCTGGGCAATGTTTTGGTTCAAGATAGACGGCCGCAACAGGCAATCGAGCATTACCGGCAGTGCCTGCGACTGAAGCCCGATCAACCCGTGGTCCTTTACAGCCTTGGCATCGCACTAATGCAAATCAATCGGCCGCGGGAGGCCGCCGAACAATTCCGGCAAGCCTTGCTGTTTCAACACGATTACACGGAAGCGTATTTCAATTTGGCGTTGGCCTATGCTAAAACGAATCAGCCCGCCGATGCCGCCGCCATGGCCCAAAAAGCTTTGGATATTGCCCGGTCAAAAGGCGAGAAAGAATATATCAAGGAAATAGAACAGTGGTTGGATTCGTATCGGGCGGGAATGACAAATTGAGGAATGAGGATTATAAGACAATGCGAAGCGGGCAATATATACTGCGAACCTACAGACGCTTTAGTTAGTTTTATTCATAATTCATCATTCAGCACTCATCATTCTTTATTCATCCCTCCTCCCTCAACCTTGGTTTTATCTGGCGCTCCATTCCAAAATGACCTGCCGCGGCTGTTCGGCGTCTTGGGGTCGGGCGGCTTGAGATTGGAAGGGATCGGCCTGGGGCGGCTGTGTGGACCCAGACGGCTGCGCGGCGGTTGCATCAGCCTGATCGGCGGGAGACTGGACTGCTTCGGCTTGCATTGGCTGCCGGGCGCCGGCCGTTTTCCATCCGGAAGTGGACGGCACGGATGAAGCGGATGCGAGCCGCACTCCGCCTTGACTGTTTCCAGGCGAAGTGCCCGGGTTGTTGGCGGCCGTCATGGGATTAAATAGCGAAGCGGGCACGGCAACCAAACGGCCGGCTGGAATCACGCCCGACGGAGTCGAACGATTGGCGCCTTGCTGCTGATAGATTGAATTCGGCTCCACGCGCCCGGCGATGGAGTTTGCGGCAAGCATCTCGGGTGCTGCGCCCGCGGCGGGCTGATTATTGCCCGGCGTAAGCGGCGGAGAGCCTTGTTTGACCCAGGCCAGCCAGGTATTTTGCAGTTGGCCCAAGTCTTTCACGCCGTAGTTGCGGGCCACCGCGGCGGACCAATCCTTGTTTTGCAGTCCGTCGTCGAGGAATTCAATGTACTTGCGCCGCCCGCCGATCTGGATCAGATATTCGGCCAGCGAGTAGCATTGCGCGTAAAGGGGCATGACGTCGGACGGATACTCGGTCATGGCGAACATTTTGCCAAAAGCGATGCCACGCCCGGTGCGGAGGAACTGATCGAGCATGTGCTGGTATTTTGTGCGTTCACTGATATTTTCCACGGTGGTTGCCCCGCCTTCGTCGGCCCAGCGCGGCAACGGCTGGCGGAAATGGCTGGCGTAAATCATGTGCGTGACTTCGTGGGGCAGGACCGAATCGAGGACCCGCTGGGGCGAGCCTTGGATGGTCATGCGCCAGCCGAATACTTCGCCGTGATCGAAAACGAAGGTAGTGGCCCCGCCCGCCCCGAGGTTCGGCCCGACGTTGACCGTCATGGGACAGGGCTGCGACCAGTTGGGCATGGGCTGCCCCAGCCATTCGACGGCCAGATCGTGGCGGTATTGTTCGGCGGCCTGGGCGATTTGGGCGGCCAGATTGGGGTCCGAGGTTTCGACGATGAAATTGGCACTGCGGTGCCGGGCGCCCATCGAAACCAGCAGAGCGGCCGTCAAGGCGACGGCCCGAGTTATGCGAGCGTCCATGCTCTTTCGTTGCCTTTCCTGTAAAAGTTAGGTAACCGTCGGTCACGTCCCTGCGATCCGACGTCGTGCCGGCAACTGGGATGACATTTAAAAGTTTAGCCGGTGATCTAAAGTCTCTGTTTTGGTTTCGCCAGCCCCTTACCCGACGAACTTTCGTTCGTCTGCTCCCGGCCCGCAATGCC
>JBEKSO010000332.1:0-5198 GCA_049516935.1 Thermoguttaceae bacterium | reverse complement strand
GGGGCAAACGGAATTGACCAGGCAAATCGAAGACTGGCTGAATACTTACCGTGCCGGTTTGACCAGCCCTGCAAATAAGCCGCCTTCCCAAAATGCCTCTCCGCCTTAGGATAATTAAAAGTAAGCCCAGCGGATTTTATTGCCCCATGCAGATCCATATTGGCTCTATATGTTATATAGTAAAATAGATGCGATTAATCCAAATAAAAAATAATATGCCATAACCATCCGAGCGCGGTTCGGGATGTTCAAACTCGAAAGATTTTCCGATAAAGAAACTTACCAGGCCCGATCTGTGGGCTTTTCCCCAATTACGCTTCGCCTACTGGTGTCGGCAGGAGTAGCGTTGATTGCCGTTGCCGTTTTCTTGGCTTACCGCCCCTCGATGACCGGCGGATTCATTTTGGACGATGACCGGCTCGTATCAGATAATGATCATATCAAGGCTTCGGACGGCCTGCACCAGTTTTGGTGCACCGCTAAAGCCGACGACTACTGGCCCGTAACAAATTCCTCGCTCTGGATCGAGTGGCGTCTGTGGGGCATGCACCCGACCGGCTACCACGTCAGCAATCAGATATTGCACATAATCGAGGCCCTGCTGATTTGGATAATCTTGCGGAAGCTGTCCATACCCGGCGCGTTCTTGGCGGCCATTATATTCGCTGTCCATCCGGTGAACGTGGAGTCGGTGGCCTGGATCGCCCAGCGGAAAAACACCATGGCGATGTTGTTCTTCCTGGTGTCAATTCTGTGGTATCTGAAGGCCAACATGCCCACGGCAAGCGTGGGCATGGCACCCGTGAGCGTGGGCATGGAGCCCGTGAGCATGGTCATGGCGCCCGCACGTTCCCAGGGAGGACCGTGGGAACGAGAAACTTTTTCATCCTTCATCCTTCATCCTTCATCCTTTCATTTTTGGTACTGGCTGAGCCTGGCGGCGTTCGTATTGGCGATGCTCAGCAAGGGATCGGCCGTGGTCCTGCCGGCGCTGCTGTTGGGGATCGTCTGGTGGCTGCGCCCTTTGACCAAACTCGACCTGGTGCGAACCGGGCCGTTTTTCCTGTTTGCCGCGGCGCTGGCGATAGTGAACGTGTGGTTCCAAACGCACGGTTCGGGAGAAGTTCTCCGGCCCGCCGGTTTTTTAGAGCGCGTGTTGGGCGCGGGCGGCGTGGTCTGGTTTTACTTTGACAAGGCGCTTTTACCGCTCAATCTAGATTTTGTCTATCCGCAGTGGCACATCGAGACCGGCAATCCGCTGTGGTGGCTCCCGCTTATTGCGGCATTGGCCGTTACGGCGGTGCTTTGGCGATATAGAGCAAGTTGGAGCCGGCCGTTTTTGTTCGCCTGGGGGTTCTTCTGCGTGGCCTTGGCACCGGTGATGGGCTTTGCGGACGTGGGCTTCATGAAAAGTTCACTGGTCGCAGACCATTATCAGCACATTGCCGTTATCGGGCTGATCGCCTTGGTATCGGCGGGGTGGAGCGCATGGCATTGTCTTGCGCGGAGCGGAATGCGCCGGGCGGCAACAGCCGTCGCCATTGGCGCCGCGGGGGCATTCATGTTTCTGACATGGCAGCAAAACCACATATACCGCGACGACGTCACGCTGTATCAGGCGGCATTGGAAAAAAACCCGGGCTTTTGGATGGGCCACGGCAACCTAGCCAACATATTGGGCAAGGCAGACCGACTGAATGATGCGATTGCGCATTACGAGCAAGCCTTGGCTTTAAACCCTAAATATTTTGATGCCCATAATAACTTAAGCGTCATACTGACCCGAATTGGCCGGCCCGAGGAAGCCATCGAACACTCCAAGCAGGCCTTGTTGCTGAATTCCAACTTCGCCGAGCCCCGATATAACCTGGGCAACGCCTATAATGCCGCGGGCCAACATCAAGAGGCGATCAAACTTTATGAGCAAGCCCTGCGCATGAAACCCAATTATCCTGAGGCCATGGTCAACATGGGTCTTGCACTTGTCGCGGAAGGTCGGTCTGAGGAGGCAATTGAATATTACCGGAAAGCCTTGTCGCTTAGACCCGATTACGCCGCGGCCCACGACGATCTGGGGCTCGAACTAGTCAAAACAGGCCGGCCTGAAGAGGCAATCGAACATTATACCGAGGCTTTGAGGATAAAACCCGACTTCGCCGATGCACACGAGAACCTGGGTGTGGCGTTAGTCCAAACAGGCCGGATTTGGGAAGGGATCAACCATTACCGGGAAGCCCTGAGTCTAAAACCCGATTTCGTCGATGCTCATAACAACCTGGCACTTGCCTTGGTGCGAATAGGGCATCCTGAGGAGGCGATAAAACACTACCTGTATATATTGCGGCTGAAACCCGATTTCATCGAGGCTTATTTCAATCTGGCATTACTTTATGCGGCGATGCACAAATCGTCCGATGCCATTGCCACGGGCCGAAAAGCCCTGGAGATTGCCAAATCCAAGAATCAGACCGCCCTGGCCAAGAAGATTGAAAACTGGTTGAATAATTACCGCGCCAGCCTGTCAAATCGCTCAAAATAACCCCCCTATTTATGGCGGGTCGAGTTTATCATTAGGAGTGAAATTTCGCCATGCAGCCGCTACAACAGACATTTCCGGCAAATACAGGCAGATCCCTAAAACAAAGCCGCCAGGCCCATCGTAGGTAATCCTAACTCAAAGTGTTATAATGAAATAACAGCATGCGTAATTTTAATCAGGGCTTCCAGAATAGAAAGCACATTTTCTTTTACCCTACTCTTCCAGGAAACGCAAAGTGAACGAGACCGACCACAGCCGCTTGTATGGACCGAGTGAATCGTCCCGCGCATCAGACGGTCAGCAAAACGAACTTACCAGGTTGCAGCGGTCATTGTTGTGTATTTTCGTGCTTGTTCCGCTGTTTGTGGTGATTTATTTTCTCAGTTTCTGGCTTCTTTTTTGGCTAAGGCCGGAGAGGAAACTTACCAGTGATCAATGGATAATCTTTTTGTTGACTGTCAGTGGAGTGGTGCTGCTGAAGATGATGGTGTTTCTATGGTTCCGTATTCATTATATGCTGGGTCGCTATGTAACTTTCCAGGATTTGATCACCCTGATCAAGGCCGCCACTGTCAGCTTGTTTGTGCTGCTCGTTATCATATATTATTTGACCCCGGACATCTCGATCCCTCGCGGTGTATTGCCCTTGGATTGGTTGCTAACTATCATGGCGGTGGGCGGCCTACTAGCCATTCTCCGCATGCTGCACGAGAATAATTGGCCGCCGTTTGCTTTTTTCTCCAAAAAAGTGCCCGCACTTATTGTGGGCGCCAACGAGGCGGGCGAATCGCTGTTGTATGCCATTCTTCGCAACCGCAAGATGCCCTATCACGTGGTCGGTTTCATCGACGAAGATCCGCAGCGCGTAGGCACTCGCATCGGCAGTTCGCGGGTGCTGGGCACGCTGCCCGAAACCTGCCAAATCGCCGCCCATTACGGCGTTGTCGAAATCCTCATAACCACGGGCGGACTATCGGGCCGCCAGGTGCGGCGATTGGTGGATGAAGCCCGCCAACGCCAGATGCAAGTGAAGGTTTTGCCCAGTTTCGAGGAACTCATCAGCGGGCGGCTGGCCGTGCAGCCCCGGCCGGTGGCCATCGAGGACTTGTTGCGCCGCGAACCCGTAAAATTGGAACTGGAAAACATCCGCCAATGGATCGATAATCGAGTGCTGCTGGTCACCGGCAGCGCGGGCAGCATCGGCTCGGAAATCTGCCGCCAGTTGCTGCATTTCTCGCCTAAAAAGCTGATTATGCTGGACCGCTGGGAAACAGGCCAATTCTATCTGGAACAAGAATTAAACCGGCAGCGCCGCGACGTGCAAATCGACGTGCAAATCGCCGACCTCCTCGATGAAAAACGCATGCGCGAGGTCCTGGAAGGCTGCCGGCCGGACATCATCTTCCACGCCGCCGCCTACAAGCACGTACCCTTGATGGAAAAACATCCTTGCGAGGCGCTGCGAAACATCGTCCTGGCCACGCGCACCCTGGCCGATCTGGCAATGCAATGCAAGATCGATTCGTTCGTGATGGTTTCCACCGATAAAGCGGTCAATCCCACCAATGTAATGGGCGCGTGCAAACGCGTGGCCGAACTATACGTGCAGTCGCTGGCCGGACAGTCTTCTTGCCGCTTTGTAACGGTCCGATTCGGCAATGTGCTGGATTCCTCGGGCAGCGTGGTGCCCATCTTCAGGCAGCAGATTGCCCACGGCGGGCCGGTAACCGTGACCGATCCCGGCATTGTGCGATATTTCATGACCATTCCCGAGGCTTCACAGCTCGTGATCCAGGCCGGCATCATCGGCAACGGCGGTGAAATCCTGGTTTTGGACATGGGCGAGCCGGTGCGGATCGTGGACCTGGCCACCGACATGATCCGCCTTTCCGGGCTGGAAGTCGGCCGCGACGTGGAGATTGTTTACATCGGTTTGCGTCCGGGCGAGAAACTATTTGAAGAACTGCATTACGCCGACGCGAAATATCTTCCTACCCGGCACCCCAAAATCCTGGTCCTGGGCGGCGCCCGCCGCGATCCCAAGGAACTCCATGCCTCGGTCGACAGGTTGATAAATCTTGGGGACAACAATCCATGGCGAATCGTGGAACACCTCCGCGAATTGGTGCCCGAGTACAAACCCGGCGCCACCTCGCCTTATGCCGACAACGCCTCGCCGGTAACGGCCGATTCGGAAGAAACTCCCGCCGATGCCGCTCCAAGGGCACAATTGTCGTCCTGAAGGCGGCAAATTTTGGGATTGTACGGATTTCTTGTGTCAGGGTGAAGTGGCACGGCCATCTTGGCCGTGTCTCTTCACGGACTGGAAGTCCGTGCCACCGCTTGACACACAATTTCTTACAATCCCCAAATTTTGATCTTTTCAAGCGCTTTTCATGCAATTCCATGCTAGCACGGCCAATTTGCCCATATTTCTGATATTGTTGAGCATGGGCATATATAATAAATTATTAATATGTTCCCGGTAATTTCGGGATTGCGAGTCAGGGACGACCGCTAACTGTAGGAGGCCGGCGATGAGTTCGATCCGGAGTCTGTCTGCCTGGTCTAGGGATGGATCAGGTCAGCCGCGGGAAATAGGGGGGGCCGACCCTCAAATCCTCAAGACACTGGGCACGCCCGTCCGGCGCGCCATCAC
>JBEKSO010000331.1:0-8474 GCA_049516935.1 Thermoguttaceae bacterium | reverse complement strand
CCCTAAGTCTCTGAGGATCAAGCTCTTCTGCCGGGTGTATTTGTTTATACGATTGAGCTCTCATACTTGGCACAAGTCTTGCTCTAATTCCGTCGGCTTATTGTCTTCCAACTTCTTTTCATGCAACCGAAACTTCAACGGGTATCAGATCATGCAAATCAGCAACGTCATTTCTGGGCTGGCCGATCCGACGACTTGGGGGAAGAAGAGCGAAACCGCCTCAAAAGCCGGCGCTAACGCCGTCAAGTCGATTGAGTCGCAAGTCCAAGCTTCTCCGGCCCTGCAAAAGGCATCGGTCGAAATATTGCGTCATTACGATGTTACGCACATCACCCCGGAAGAATTTTCGCAGATGGTTCAAAAACTCCACAATGCCGGGGCACTCTCGGAAAAAGATTTTCAGGAACTCTCGGCCGTTCGCGGCGATTTGGAAAATGCCGGAGTAGAGCCTGACGAATCCATTAATATATTGGAGTTTTACTCCGATAAACTGGGCAAGGCCCAAAAAAATCTGGGCTCTACCCTTGACGATGCGGCACGGCAACAACGCCTTGGCCCCGATTTGCGCCGCCTGGATTGGATGCAAAAATTCGCCATGATCCAAGCCAATCCCGATGCGGTGGGCCTGGACATGGCTGCTTAAAAAAGGTTGACAGTTTACAGTTAACAGTCTCGCCTGCCCCCATTCGGCCTAAAGATTTTTTTGTCGATAATAGACCACTTTCAACTGTTTACCGGTCGGAAGCCGTGCGGTATAGGTTTCCACCATGTCTTTCAGGTGCATCAGAATCCACGGTTGGGTGCAGTGAAAACCGTTCTTTGTGAAGACAATGTCGTCGGCTATGTATACCGCCGCGTGTATGGCTTGGTTATCGGAATCGGATAAGAATACAAGATCGCCCAGTTGCGAAGGTTGTGCAATGTTGTAGTAATCCTTGATAAGCGTTTGACCCGCGAATTGGGTGTCGCTGAAACGGTCGTCCGGCTGCGTGCTCATTGCATTAAATGCCGACCAGAAACAATCTTGCTTGGGGGCCTGCAGATCGGGGGAGGGGAAGGGGTACATGTAAAGATGATCACGGATGAAATGGGGCAAAAGGTAGATCAAGCTCATGTTTAGGCCCCCTTCCAAGCGCTGTATGGAATTTATTAAAGGAAGAACATCTTTATGTCTTCCCCCCACGCCCCAATAACCCGCCAGAGCCTCGACATCCGATTCGGCGTCGATTTTTAACCTCGCCATAAGCGTGGCCTTGCGGGATATGGTTTTGATGAACAGCCGTCTCTCGCTGTCGTCGGCAATTTGATGCAACGCGGCGTCTTTATCGGCAAACAAAAGCAGCGGGGAACCGTTCCGATAAAGCATGCTTTTCAACAACTTGATCGACGACTCCGCCAGCCCGCTCTCACTTAATTGTTTATCCAGCGTTTCCGGCTGAAACCACACGGGATCCATTTGTTCGCTGTTTTCTGAATTCGCCAAAAGAATGGAATAGATCTTCGATCGACCATCCGGGTTGAGGCTTAAAATCAACTCGTCGCCGGGCGTTAACCATGTGCCGTTGTCTTCCGATTTCCAGGCCGTATCGGGATCAATCTTGTCGATCTGTGCCTGGGAAATATCCGCCGATTTCAGCAACTCGATTACTTTCTCTTTGCTGTAATCCTTGAAAAACCAGCGGAGCGGCGGTTGGTCCGGGGGAGGAAGGATAACAAACTCGTCCGGAATATCGATCATCACGTTTACGTACAGCAACTGCCCCCAGGGGCCGGGATTGCCCAGCCTGGCTTGCGGGGAAGTCTCATCGGAATGTGAGCTAAGCGGCTTGTTGCCTGCCCGAAAAACTCGGGAATAACTCAATGCCGCAGAGACGATCAGACAAGGGCTTATCAACAGAATGGCCAGAATTATCAACATCTTGTGCGAAAGATGTATATGCACGGCCCGCGCCGATTCGGCCGACTGCGCGTCGCGTTTAAATTCGGATGGGTTTTTTGCCACTTTAGAACTTCCGTTGCCATTGCCGCAACGCGAGGAAGATAGTTTCACAGGTGCCGTTCCGAAAAAAATTATCCGTATCAACCAGTTGAGGTGGGATTAATGGTTGATAAACTTAATATGCCCTTTAACTTTAAGATTAACATGAAACGTCATAGAAAGCTAGAATAACATCGATTTTACGCTTATCGGTCAATGAATTGGGCCGTAAAACATGTGAATATTCCATGTGCGGGAAATCTTACGTCACAAATAAAACCCCTAAAATACAGATTTACTTACCTTGTGGCTGAGTATTATTCCACCCGATTTGATGCGTTGCTTAACCAAAAACTAACAAACCGGAAAAAAATGACATTTTAGCGGCACTTATCGAAAAAATTTCAAAAGATCGAAAAAGCGGATAAATAGCCATCGAAATCCGTCCTGGATAGATTTTTTCTCATGCAATCTTTCGATTTTTGGTACTTTCTGGATTAAGCGAAAAAATTCCATCAAGAATTAAACCCGATATCGAGTCTAAAGTTTCGCGAAAAACTTTATTAGTCGGCAGATTGCCGCGAATCAGCAAAAAAAGCTGAATTACAGCAGATTTTCACCACGAAAGATCGAAATAAAAAAAACACGAAATCTAAAACATCAATTCTTTTTCGTGTTTTCGTTCCTTCGCATTTTCGTGTTAAATAAGAATGGAACCATGTTGTTAGATGCTATAATTCCTTTCCGCACAAGGTTTTGTCGGTCGCTCTCATTCTTCTCTGAGCGCGCGGAAACCGAGATTCACGCAGCGGCTTCGCGGCGTGTTCCAATTGCGGAATGAGGCCCGTGCCCAGAGCGGAAAACTGTTCCACCCGCCGCCCCGACGCACGCGGACTTCGCCGTCCTCCGGGCCAGCCGGATCGTCCAGCGGCGACTTGGAATAATAGTCCTCGCCGTACCAATCCGCGCACCACTCCCATACGTTGCCGTGCATGTCGTACAGTCCGAATTTGTTAGGCTCTTTCCCGCCCACGGGAACCGTGAACTGCGGTTTTTCACCCGGCAAAATCGTCAGTTCTTGGACGTGTGGAAAAGTGGTCCTGCCTTTGGCCTCCAGTGTGTTGGACACTGCTGCCAGGCCGGCCGGATCATCGCCATTGTTATACCGCGTTGTGGTTTGCCCGCGGCAGGCGTATTCCCACTGTGCCTCGGTGGGCAAGCGGTATGTTTTTCCTTCCTTGGCGGAGAGCCATCGGCAGAATGCCATGGCATCGTTCCAGGTTACGTCGTGTCGTTGACGAACCGCCGAAACTGCCCGACCGTCACCTCGTACTTGCCCAGATAAAACGGTTTGGAAATCCGCACGCGATGCCGGGGATACTCATCTATAAAAAATTCCGCTTTCCGCTTGTAGGCCGCAAAGGCCTTTACCAATTCCTCCGCCGACTCCCCGCCGCCCATCATAAACTCCCCGGCTGGAATCAGCACCAGCTTCATGCCGATGGAATTTGTGATCTCTCGCCTCTGCCCGGCCGTCTGGGCCGGCTCATCGGCCGAAGTGATGGAAGCACACCCGAGAATAAGAAAATAAGCAAGAAATAAAAAGGAAATTCTGCTTTTTATTGCCGGTAGTTTCCGGATGAATTTGGCCATCACCGCATTTCCTCTTTTGATTACATTGAAGCAAATTCCACTCACAAATGCTCATGTCGTTCGAGGCATAACAACGTTAAACTATCGAATTGATTTCTTTTTGTCAAGAATAAAGACGGATGTTCCCATTCCTTTGTCCACTTTCTCTGTACTTGACGTCAAGCAACTAGACCGATAGAGTTTATGATTACATCATATTTCACGATACAGATGAGTTGCCGGGCAAGTTGTGGTTCGAGCGGTGAGCCGCAAGCCGCCGCACAAGACTACGGAGGATATTTTATGAAAACCGTTGATATTCATGAAACCAATTTAGACGCCTGCGTGCTGGATGCCCAATCGGACCGCGTAGTCATTATGAGCGAAGGTAATCCCGTTGCCATAGTAGTGGGAGTCCAGGGACTAGACGAAGAACAAGCCCAACTAGGCGCTAGCGACGAATTTTGGAAACTGATTTCCCAGCGGCGCAAAGAGCCGACAATTGATCGCTCGGATTTGGAAAAAAAGTTTGAGGAATAAATAAAGATATCTCGAATCGAAATTCTTATGTTAAGATAAAAATGGAATGTGCCCCTTTATTCCCCATCGCTTAAAAAGGATCATTTGCATCATGGACGATCCTTCACTCATCTTTTTTCGGTGGTCTATCACGAAGTTCTTCAATCCTCGCAATAAACTCATCTAAAGCGATTGGAGCGGCATCTTGCCAAGTCCTCCGTTCAGTCTGAGCATATCCTGACTTGACAGTCCACACACTCCAATCATACCAAGACATAGTGTACCCGGACGAAAGTTTTTTCAGGAAAAGTATATACTCCTGTCCGATATCGAAATGCGTGACATCGCACACAAAACTGTCATCGTAATAGACCGAAATGTCGTTGGTAGTAGGCGGACCTTTTATCGTTGATGAGACTGAAAGTTGAGATATTTTCCGATATGTACCGTATGGAACATCGAATATTAGGACCAGGAATAAGCATATTACAACAAGACACGCTGCAATAGCGAACCTTTTCCTCCAAAGCAAGAACGCTAATATGGCTACTACTGCTATCAAAACAATTGTTATGCCGATTTGTCGCCACATCTCGGGTGGCGTCGCTTGAACCGATTCAACCTTTCCAATAACGATCAGATCAGCGCTATCAATGAGTTCTTCTATTCGCGGGGGTTTGATTCTGGCGTTGGCTACACATGCAAACGATATAAGTATAAGCCAAGTTGACAACCCGACTAAAAATGTTTTTCGAATTTGATGCTTTCTGCATCTGATCGTTTTCTTACAATACACCTGATTGAACACCTTTTATTTCTTGATCTATCGCAGCTTCGCAAGGGAGCCACTGCTGGTTTGCCCAGCATTGTTGTTTTAGAAGTCTAGACGAGTTCGGGGAATAAAGGAAACATTCTAATTTTTATCGAAAATACTTCCCTTTAACGTGCCGATTGCGTTGCCGTCTCATACGTCCGCCCGGCGACGTTGTTGCGGTAATTATCCAGGGCAACTTGGGCCAGGTGCTGGCCGCAGGGGGTCGGATATTGGCCGGTGATGCATGCGCGGCAGAGATGGTCGGCGTCCTGGCCGATGGCCCGGGCGATGGCATCCACGGGCAGATAGCGGAGCGAATCGGCGCCGAGTTGGGCCGCCATTTCGGCCTCGTGTTGGTGCGAGAGCGGCTCGCCTTTGAGGAAGTTC
Source organism: Thermoguttaceae bacterium (assembly GCA_049516935.1). Classification (GTDB taxonomy): domain Bacteria; phylum Planctomycetota; class Planctomycetia; order Pirellulales; family Thermoguttaceae; genus JBEKIK01. The sequence goes on along the minus strand of JBEKSO010000331.1, from coordinate 3,144 downwards.
GGGGCGAAAAGTTCGCTTACAGTCGACATGTCGATGCCGTAAAAACAAGGTGCGATAATGGGCGGGCAGGCCACGCGGACGTGAATCTCTTTGGGCCGGCCCAATTGCCGAATCCGCCGCAAGAGCACGCGCAGAGTCGTAGCCCGGACTATCGAATCCTCCACCAAAATCACCTTTTTGCCTTCTAGAACTTCGCGTAGCGGCGTGTATTTCGTCTCGGCCTTGCGCTTGCGGTCCATGTTGCCTTCGATAAACGTCCGCCCGGAGTAGCGATTCCGGATCAGGCCTTCCACACAGGGAACTTTCAAGCCGTAGGCCATGGCGTCGGCCGCCGCCTTGGAGGTGTCGGGCACGGGCACGACCACCGTATCGGAATCGATGGGCAGGGTTTCCAGCCGGGCCAACTCCTCGCCCAACGCCTTGCGCGACAGGTACACGCTCCGCTCGTCCAGAGTGCTGGCCACGTTGGCAAAGTAAATCCACTCGAAAAAGCAATGCGCATGGGCGCTGCTGGTTGCGAAAGGCAGAATTTCCAATTCGCCGTCGGTAATGATTACGGCGTGCCCCGGCGGAACCGGTTTGATCTTCTCCGGCGTGATGCCCAAGTTGAGCAAGGCCACGCTTTCGCTGGCCGCGGCGAACAGCGGTCCGTCCACGGCGTAGCACAGCGGCTTGATGCCCAGCGGATCACGCGCGACCATCATGTCGCCCAAGGCATCGAGAAAGACGATGCTGTACGCGCCGTCGAATTTCCGCGCGAAATGCCGGCACACGTTTATCAGCGGCGTGCGGTTGTCTGTGGACAAAGCCGCGCAAATCTGGTGCATGAATATTTCGGTGTCGGTTTCGCGGGCAAGGTGATTGTCCTCGTTATCGAGCAATTCCTCGCGGAGTTCCATGTAATTGGCCAACTGGCCGTTGAAGGCGAAACTGAACCATTTGTGTTTTTTGATGTGGTGCCGTTCGAAGGGCTGGGCGTAACTGCGGTCGTCGGTGCCGCATGTGGCGTAGCGGACGTGCCCGATCGCCGCCCGGCCGCTATACTCCCGCATGATCGATTCGTACTTGTTGCGGTGACTGAGGCGAAAGACCTCGTTCACGCTTCCCACGTCTTTAAACGTGTCGATAATCTGCTTTCGGCGTGAATTATACGTGGTAATCCCGGCGGCAAGTTGCCCGCGATTTTGAATATCCAATAGCATGCGAGGCATCAGCCGGGAAATCTCTTCCGGCCCCTGCTCCGGACACAACGGACTTTTGCCCAGCCCGGTGAGGTGATATATGGCGGCCACGCCGCATTCTTCGTGCAAATCGCTCATATAAAGAGCCCAACCCTCTTAGTGGAAAGAAATCTGAATAACGGATGGCACGGGCATCTTGCCCGCATTTTCCAGCAATCACTGACAATGTGTAACTCATTCATTCTACGGCTAAATAAATAATCTCACAATATACTACCAATGGAGGGTGGCTATATGGCATCTCTTGCTTGCTACAGCGGGCAAAGAATATAATCAATAATGTTGTAATTTAAACGATTTAGGAGCCATTATGCTGCAAACATTCATTTTGGAGTATTGGATCGAGAACGATTGGTACATTGGGAGATTAAAAGGTGTTCCCGGTGTTTTTAGCCAAGGCAAGTCGTTAGATGAATTGGAAGAAAATATTCGAGACGCTTATCGAATGATGATTGAAGCTGAGGAAGACCTTCCCGCACATTCAATCCGCACCAAGGAAATTGGAGTGGAAGTTTGAAGCGCAGAGAGTTTATACATGAACTTCAAGCAACGGGATGCCATCTTCATCGTCATGGTAAACGACATGATATCTATATAAACCCACTGACTAATCGAAAAGCTCCAGTTCCACGCCATGTCGAAGTCAAGGGCTTTGTCGGTTAATCCGTAAGCAACTTGGGATCGAAATTTGAAATCAGCCCGGACCAGTTTTGTTTGTGTTTTCACAACCCTATTCGCGTTTATTGCGATTATGGGCGAGGGATTGCACCTCTTGCCCGGCATGGGCCATTCATGCGCCTGCCATCTCGATTGCATGGTTTCTTCCCCATCGGCTGCTGACCTTGATGGCTGTTGCGACCGTCATTATCCCGCCGTCACGCATGCGGAACAAGATCCAGGTGCAATAAACAACGTTGCCGATTGTCCGGTGTGCATGTTTTTATCATTGGCCAAATCTCACCTATCGACGCATTATGCGGCTTGCGATTGCCTGCCCATCGTCGAACGCCCGGTGGTTTATTCTCCGCTTCTGGAAAGCCGGTTTGTCTGCTCTTATCACACTCGCGCTCCTCCCCGCGAAATGTTGCATGTCTAATTGTCCATCAGCGCGATGCGACATTCTTCAATTGTTTGCAGCATAAACTTCTAATCGGAGGATTACGATATGTTCCGACGCTACGCGTTTACACTTGTCGAACTGCTGGTGGTAATCGCCATCATCGGCATTTTGACGGCATTGCTATTGCCAGCGGTCCAAGCCGCCAGAGAATCGGCCAGGCGCATGCAGTGCACGAACAATCTCAAACAAATCGGATTGGCTCTGCACGATTATCACGATTCGTTTAAAATATTCCCGCCCGGTTATGTCTCTACTAACGGCCCAGGCGGACTTGCGGATGATAGAGGTCCGGGTTGGGGCTGGGCGGCGTTCATTCTTCCATATCTTGAATTGAGGAGTCTCAATAACCAAATTCACTTCGATAAAGATATTACCGATCCGGTTAACGCCACTGCCCGAATGACGGTTCTGCCTGGCTTCCTTTGTCCATCGGACGGCGGCCAGGAGACTTTCACGATAGATGTTCTTCACGATTCATCGGCCGATTATTCCACTCCCCTTAAAGACAAAAATGGCAATCCGGTGCAGGTGGCCCACGGCAACTATGTCGGCGTCTTCGGCAATCCGGAGATCACTCCCGATCCGGGCTTCCTTGCTTTGGACTCCTATCGCGATATACGCCATCGCGGCATGTTCTACCGCAATAGCAAGGTGCGCATCGCCGATGTCGTAGACGGTGCCAGTAGGACGATCTTTGTGGCGGAGAGGAGTAGTAATCTGGCATACGCCACCTGGACGGGATCGGTCACCGGCGGGCAAGTGCCCCCCAAAACACCCGATCCC
>JBEKSO010000330.1:0-5221 GCA_049516935.1 Thermoguttaceae bacterium | reverse complement strand
GAAGTCGCCGCGATCTACTCCCAACTCGACACGGCCACCCGCACCGTGCGCGTGCGTTTCAAAGTCGAAAATGCCTCCGGCGAACTTCGGCCGGGCATGTTCGCCACCGTGCGGATCGACACCCCGCTGGACCAATCCGATCAGTTCAAATCCGGCCGCGTCCTTGCCGTGCCCGAACGGGCCGTAATCGATACCGGCACAAGGCAGATAGTGTACGTCCAGCGCGAGCCGGGCCTGTTCGAAGGCCTGGAAGTGCAACTCGGACCCCGCATAGGCGAATTCTATCCAGTGCTCAAGGGCCTAAAGCCCGGCGAAAAAGTCGCCGCCGCCGGGGCCTTTCTCATCGACGCCGAGACCCGGCTCAACCCGTCGGCCGGCACGTACTTCGGCGCCAGCGGCGGGCCAAGCCAAACCAGCGCCCATGAACCGATGCCCGCCGGCATGCCGATGGGCAAGCCCGAGCAATCACAAACTTCTGCCGTATCAGCGCCCGCAGCGCAAGCGAAGTCCGGCAGCGAAGATATTTCCGAAAAAGTCAAAGCCAATCTCGCCGAACTTCCGCCCGAAGATCAAAAACGCGCCGCCCAGCAAAAATTCTGCCCCATTACCGGCCTGTTGTTAGGCTCGATGGGCGTGCCCGTAAAAATCACCCTCAAAGACCAGCCCGTTTTCCTATGTTGTCCCGGCTGCGTCGACGAGGCCAAAAAAGACCCCGATAAAACCCTGAAAAAAATCGCCGAACTAAAAAAAGGAAAATAAAACCGCTTGCGGTTTCGCGATGTGCTTCTATAAAAGTGGTCACTAAACTGACCACCCCATGAAAAACATCCTGTACCCCGAGCCCCGATTTCTAAATCCTGAACCCTGAACCCCGAACCCTGACCACTATGATCGAACGCATAATCGAATTCTCCATCCGCAATCGTTTCATAGTAATCCTGCTCGCCTGCATCGTGGCGGTGTGGGGAATCTACTGTGTCATCAACACCCCGGTCGACGCCATCCCCGACCTTTCCGAAAATCAGGTCATCGTGTTCACCGATTGGATGGGCCGCAGTCCACGCGAGATCGAAGATCAAATCACCTATCCGCTCTCGGTCAACCTCCAAGGACTGGCCGGCGTAAAGGCCGTGCGATCCTCGAGCGAGTTCAACTTCTCGATGATCAATGTCATCTTCGAGGACAATGTCGATTTTTACTTCGCCCGCCAGCGCGTGCTCGAGCGCCTTACCCTGGCAAGCACGTTCCTCCCGCCCGGCGTAACCCCGTATATGGCCCCGGATGCCACCGCCTTGGGCCAAATATTCTGGTACACCGTCGAAGGCAAAGGTTACGATCTCGGCCGGCTGCGGGCGATTCAAGATTGGTTCGTCCGCTATCAACTAAATTCCGTGCCTGGCGTTGCCCAGGTTGCCTCGGTGGGCGGTTTTCCCATCGAATATCAAATCGACGTCGATCCCAACAAACTCCGCTCCTATGGCGTTACATTGGGCGAAATATATTCGGCCGTGGCCCGCTCCAACTCCGCCGTCGGCGGCCGGGTAATCGAAAAAGCCAACGCCGAATACCTGGTCCGCGGCGTGGGCTGGATCCGCAACAAACAGGATATCGAAGACATCGTCATTAAAACCAACGCGGCCACGGGCACGCCCGTATGCGTTTCCAATCTAGCCACCGTCAGCCTGGGCAGCGAATTCCGCCGTGGAGTCCTGGAAAAAGATGGCAATGAGGCCGTCGGCGGAGTGGTGATGATGCGCTACGGCGAAAATCCCCTCGCCGTGACCAAGGCCATCAAGGAAAAAATCATCCAACTCCAGGCAGGTCTGCCCGAGGGCGTGCGCATCGTCGCCTTCTACGATCGCACCCGCCTGATCCACGGCGCGATCCATACCCTAACCGAAATCCTCACCCACGAAATGATCATCGCCTCGCTGGCGATACTGCTCATCCTCATGCACTTTCGCAGCGCATTTGTAATCTGCCTCACTCTGCCCATGGCCGTTTTGATCTCGTTCATTTTGATGCGTTATTTCGGCATTGCCTCGAACATCATGTCCCTGTCCGGCATTGCCGTGTCTATCGGCATCCTGGTCGATCAAGCAATTGTTATGGTCGAAAACGCCTCGCACCATCTTACGGCCCATTTCGGAAAAGAACGGGTCAAGGGCGATATCCGCGAACTGATCCTCCCCGCCTGCAAAACGGTGGGCCGGCCCATTTTCTTCTCGGTAATGATTATCCTCCTTTCGTTCATCCCGGTCTTCGCCCTCACAGGCCGCGACGCCAAAACCTTTCATCCCCTGGCCTTTACCAAAAGTTTCGCCATGTTGGGCGTGGCCATATTATCCATCACGCTTGTGCCGGCGATGATTCCCACCTTCATCAAGGGCCGTTTGCGGAGCGAGCAGGAAAATTGGCTCGTCCGCAGCCTGATCGGCATTTACAAGCCCGTCCTTCGCTGGGCCATGAATTATCCCAAAACCGTGAATTGGTTTTTCATCGTCCTCCTGGCCCTGGGCTGGCATCTGTCAGGAAAGCTAGGCCAGGAATACATGCCGCCCTTGGATGAAGGAAGCATTTTGGATATGCCCGTTACCGTGCCCCGCGCCTCGGTTACCGAAGTGGCCGACGACCTGAAGGCCCGCAACGCCGTGCTCCGCCGCTTTCCCGAGGTCGAACAAATCGTGGGCAAGGGCGGCCGGGCCGACACGCCCACCGATCCCTCGCCCATCGAAATGGTCGAAACCATCATCAACCTCCGCCCCAAGGAGTTCTGGCCAAAACGAAAACTGTTTTACACCGACGCCCAACGCCAGGCGGATGTAGTGCTAAAGGCCTTGCAAGACCGCGGACTCATCCGCACTCCAAAAGACGAGGCCCAGAAAAAATCGATCCTTGATCCGGCCACCATGAGCGCCATAAATCGCTTTGACGGCGCGATGCGGGAATTAGTCTTCCAGCGCTTCGACGAGTTCGAAAAGCAATTATCTTCCCAGTTGGTTCACGATTTCACCTCCCAACTCGTCGAACGTTGGAAAACAAGCGGAAAAACACTCTCGACCCATAAAGCCGCGACCGTTGGTCGCGCAATGATTGTGTCCCATGGCGGCGACAGCGCAAGGGCTGATCTCGATTCCGACATCGATTCAATCGCAACTGAATTAACCCCCGATTTCGGCCCATATCTGGCCGCCGCGCCCGCTCAGGAAGACGTCAATCGCCTGATGCAAAAAATCGGCGAAAAATTTGCAGCCAAAAAACTCGTCCAGTTCAATCCCGATCTTTTCGATTTGAAATTCAACTTCATCAAGGAAGGATTATATACCATCGGAGGCGTATTGGGCGTCGAGCGCCCCACGCTCTTTATCGAAATGTTCGCGTTCATCGACGCACGACGCAATAAACTCTGGAGCGATTACACCAGCCGCATCAACGACGAACTCTTCGATCAAGCCCCCGGCGCATTCAATTGGTATTGCCTTGAAGAATTGCGAAAAAATGCCCAAGAGCAAGACCTCTGGGCCGGTGCAACGGATCTTGCCGGCGACGAGCCGGCCTTGAAAAAACTCCGCGCCGATTTGGACCCGCCCTTCGAGCGAAGCCTGCTCTTGTGGCGGAAGGATAAGGCCGACATCGTCCAGGAAATGGACAGCGCCATGCAAATGCCCGGCTGGGGAAACATCTGGACCCAGCCCATAATCAACCGCATCGACATGCTCGCCACCGGAGTGCGCACCATGATCGGCGTAAAGGTTTTCGGCAATGATACGAAAGAGATTCAAGAAATTTCAAAACAAGTCGCCGCCGTATTGAACAAAATTCCCGGCTCGGACAACGCCATTCCGGACCAGGACTTTGGCAAGGGCTATCTGGAGATTACCATCGACCGCCAAAAAGCCGCCCGCTACGGCGTCAACGTGGGCGATATCCAGGACGTGATCGAAGTCGCCCTGGGCGGCAAACCCATCACCATGACCGTCCAGGGCCGCGAGCGCTTTCCCGTCCGCATCCGCTACGCCCGCGATTGGCGCAAAGATGAACAGCAGATCAAAAACCTCTTGATAAGCGCAGGCGGCGCAGCAATGTCCGGTGAAAGTGCGATGTCCCCTGCTGAAAGCGGTAAAAATATGGCCCCTGCTCCGCCTCCTTCAGGCGAACAGGCCGCAGGCCGCTCGGCCCCCATGCAAATCCCCCTGAGCTCTGTCGCCGACGTAGAAATCGTCGAAGGCCCAGCCATGATCAAAAGCGAAAACGGCATGTTGCGCTCCTATGTGCAACTCAATGTCCGCGACCGCGATATCATCGGATTCGTCAACGAGGCCCAACGCGCCGTCGATCAGCAGGTAAAACTCCCCCCCGGCATGTATCTCCAATGGAGCGGTGAATTCGAAAATCAAGTTCGGGCGAAAAAAACCCTCATGGTCGTTTTTCCCGCCGTCATCCTCCTGATCTTCATCATCCTTTATCTCACTTACAACGACCTGATGGACGCCGTGCTCATGATGATGGCCGTGCCCGAGGCACTCGTCGGCGGCGTGTTCCTACTCTGGCTGACTAAATTCAATTTCCTCGGACTGCACCAGTTGAACTTCAGCGTGGCGGTCTGGGTCGGTTTCATCGCCTGCTTCGGCATGGCCACCGAGACCGGCATCATCATGCTCGTCTACCTCCGCGAAGCCGTGCAAAACCGCGGCGGCCTGGAAAAAATCGCCTCTCTCGACCAACTCCGCCAGGCCGTGCTCGAAGGCGCAGTCCACCGCCTCCGCCCCAAACTCCTCACCGAAGGCGTGGCCATCGTCGCCCTGGCCCCCATGCTCTTCGCCACCGGCGTGGGCCACGAAGTCCTCTCAGCCATGGCAGCCCCCGTCCTCGGCGGCTTGCTCGTGTCCGACGAAGTCGTCGACATTTTCATCCCCGTCCGCTTCTACTGGGTCCGCCGCGCCCGCTGGCTCAAAATGCATAGGGGTGAGGGATGAGAGCTGAGAGATGAGGGGCGAGGGCTGAGAGGGATTGGGGATTAGGGATTAGAGATCGGGGTTCAGAGATTGGGGTTCAGGGATTAGAGATTGAGGTTCAGGGTTCAGAAATCGGTATGCCAATCCAGCCGCGAAGCGGCGTACTATGATAGCCCAGGGCGCAGCCCTGGGTAAGCGGATCACATTAGAACACCTCCAGCCGCGAAGCGGCGTACTATGATAGCCCAGGGCGCAGCCCTGGGTAA
>JBEKSO010000329.1:0-5243 GCA_049516935.1 Thermoguttaceae bacterium | reverse complement strand
GGCAACGATTCAAGAGCATGATTCTCGGTCATTCACGCATTGTGCGCGATTTAGGCCGAGGGCGCAAGATGAGTTTTGAAAGATTTTCCGGACACCATTGGGACAAGCCAGCAGTGGCACCCTTTTTCAAAGGGCTTTTAGGCCTTTGCGCCGATTTCCTCCAGCCGCTCCTTTTTGGCCGAGACCGGCGCCGATTGCTCTGCCGGCGCGGTATTATTGGCTACGCCGACGACTCTCACTGCCGATTGCGGTCCAGCGTCCGAGTTCGTTTCGTAATACGTCGGGGGTTCATAGGTCCAACCATTCTGCAATCGCTGCTCCTCGCGTTGCAGCATGTGATATAAATAGCGGCCGACGATGGGCGCAGCCAGGCGAGATTTCCAACCGAACTCGGCGTACAGCTCCTCCAGGATCCGCGAGATCAGTTGCAGGCGATGAGGATCGTCGCGGAATCGACGCCGCGCTGCCCAGAGTGCGCCCGCATATTTTACGGGCAGCTTGGCCACCTCGCGCGCAAAACGCGCGCGGATGCGCGGGTTGGAGTGGTTTTTATAGCGTTTCCAGCCACGGAGCATGGTGCGGATTATTCTCACTATACTCGGGCCGTTTACCTCGAAATCCTGGCGGAAGGCGCGGAGGATGAAATCGGTTTCCCGGCCGTTTTTAATGTGAGCGTGCCGGAAATTGAACTTTAGTTGTCCGTGAAGATCCCCCAGCAAAAACTCTTTAATCCCCAGCAGCGTGCCTTTTGCCTCATGTTCGGCGAACAGGGGCGTGCCCGGAATGGGCGTATAAAGCATGAACTGGTGGAACTCGGTATTATGGCTGATCGCGTTTTCGATTACTTCGTCGATGTTTTCCGGAGTATGCTCATCCAGGCCTATGATGCTTGATCCGAGCACGCATATCCCGTGCGACTGCAGCGAGCGGACCAGGGCTATCGTATCGGTTCCCGCAAGCTTCGCGTATTGGGAATCTTTGCCCTCCAGGCCAAGCCACACCCAACTAACTCCCAGGCCGACCAGTTGTTCCATCGAGTATCGACTCAAAACGTTCACTGAGGTGAAGACGTCCAGAGACCATGACTTGCCATGCTTCTCCATCAAGTCCAGCAGCCCCAGCGCCCGTTTCTGGTTGAAGAGGAAGTTCTCGTCCATGACGAAAAAGGCTTTTGTGTGCAAGTTCGCCTCGAGCGCACACATGATCTCGAAAAGTTCTTCGCCCGTTTTGTAGAACTCGATGGATTTTCCTTTGCCTCCGAACATGGCCGAAGTTGAGCAGAAATTGCACCCCATGGGACAACCCACGGTGGGGATCAGGGCTGCAGTGTCAAGCCCACGGTGATTGACCAGTGAGATGCCCATGCTGCGGGGGAGAATGTTTGCCACTACCTGAGGATGTCGGATCGGCTGATTCTCGTCCTCTGCGAGAAACCTGCGCATCCATCGCACACCGTCCCCTTTGACTACGTGGTCCACATCGGCCCACCTCCTTAGATCCGGCAGATTGGCGATATGCCCGCCTACCACGATGATTGCTCCGGGCTGATGTTTCCGAATCAACCGGCACATCCTGCGTACTTTAAGTAGATTCGGAATGATCGAACTAATTCCAATGACATCGTATTTTCTGGTCTTGATCTCCTCAAGAAACCTCTCCTCGGACGGAAAGTCCAGAAGTGTACATGGCGCCTTCAGGTTGACTTGGATCAGCATCAGCCCCCAAGATCGATGAAACGAACGTATCGAGAAGGCGTGTTGAACCCGCGTTACCTGGTTGTGAAACAACTCCATCGGATTGATCACGCGGCTGCCGTATTGATCGTCCTGGGCATAGGGGCCGAAGACGCTAAGCAGCAATACTCGCGCTTCCGAGCCGAGTGGATGTACGGGATAGTCGGGAAGAGGTGTAGTCACGAAGTGCTTTCCCTACGTATTGTTTTGGCGAGAATTGTGATGGCGGATCCTCGGTCCAAGAGGGTTGGGGTTGTCGATTTCGGATTGAATTCTATCACTTTGACCATAAAAGCGAAAGGGAAATACGCCAGGCATCGTGCCGCCGGGCTTTTGCTTTCAAAGCCCATCGACCGGGCTGCGAGCGCCGACCGGGCCACATTTGCCGGCATGGGCGCAAATATCCTTCCAACTTTCTCCATAAGTATACATGATATTGCCAGACGACCGGCAAAAATAGTGCCCCCGATTCGCCAAAGTGTTATCCGACAACCCTTCTATAGAGATCGGTTTGGCGCCCGAACCACGGAGTTGCCGGTACAAAGAAATAGGATTGTAAACGCTTATGCGGGCGATCTTCAAAGATGCATCGGCCGGCTGTTAGCATCTACATTATACGTAAAGCGGTTCATGATTGTCCGCTTGCGAAGGGCAAAAATCATGCTCTGCGAGCCCTTCGATCCAACCCGGCGAGATCCACATGGATAATTCGCGATAAGGAAATTCCGTGGCGACTTCAACGCAAGATTCTTTGATAGACAATACACGGCATGGAATTGAATCTTTACTGCGATGCCATGATCCAATGAATGGGGCGACATTAACCAGCACCCGGTTCCCTTTTTGAATATTCATGTTTGTTCCTTTGGAATATGGTTTACAGACATATCCATTCGTCAGCTAGCAATGCTATCAACCTAGTAATTCTATACAGACATGTCAATTAACCCCTCTAAATCGTTTTGCAAAAATTTTTCAAGTAGCAATAAAATCTTAAGATTCGGCAGAATAGATAAAAGAGGGCGTTTGATGGAATGCTTTACGCCTATTCATAGACACACATAGTTAAGGTAATGTTAGGAAAGTGTTAGCACTTAAGATAATTTGCGAAACCCCTCTATAAGAAGACATTCAAACATTTCATTCAAACATTTATTGAAATGTCGGGGACTATTGCCGCCAGAGAAAGTATCGCGGCAGACCGAAACAACGGCCTTCTGGACGAAGTTGTAGAGAAGCGCCTCATGAATCGGGGAACAGGGCGGGAGTGCGGACCGACACAAGGCGCCGGCGATGATCGCGGGTATGGCCGAAAAACGCGAGCGTTACGCTGCTGCCTTCCCAGGGTTTGCTTGAACGCGACCACAGGCGCGATCCCCTGCCGAACGGTTCGAGATACAAAGGCTCTTTCAGGCTGCAGTGTGCGCGCCACGTGCCGATATTGGGCGACTTGATGCTTGAGAGCATGTCGGAAATCACGGCCCCGGCCCCGGCAATTTCGACAAAGTGAATACGCCATTTCCAAAGCTTGGGACTTTTGCTTTCGTTTTCGACGAAGGCCGTGACAACTGGGTTGTTTTCGCGAATGCCCTTGTGCAGTTGCAATTCAAGATCGCCAAAACTGAAATTGCGCCGGTACTGGTATTCTGGAAACTCGGCATGAAGAATCTCATACATCCGATTTATCGCCATCCGCGCCAGACCGCTGTTGAGGTTTTGCCGAATCACATCGACCAGATCGTTGATGGGCATTCTATTTATAGCCGGCCCGACGGATTGCCGCGTGTGGTAAATCATTGCTGAATCTCCGGTGAATGGAATCTTTACGGCCTGTTCTTACCAAGGAATCCTACGCCGGAATTGTTAGCGTCAGGTGAGGGGAAGGTTATTTCCCGGTCAATTCCGCGGAGCCGAGCGGCAAATGGATAGAAAATGTGCTTCCCTCGCCGAGGGTGCTTTCCACGCTTGTTCGACCGCCGTGGGCCTGGGCGATGTGCTTGACGATGGCCAGCCCCAGCCCGGTGCCGCCCAGTTTTCGGCTGCGTGCCTTGTCCACTCGATAAAATCGCTCGAAGATCCGCGGCAGATGTTCCCTGCCGATCCCGCAGCCGTGGTCGCGGACCTGGATTACGACCCCTTCATCGGTGCTTTTGGCGCTGAGGTGAATTGCCTGTCCCGGCGGGCTGTATTTGACGGCGTTGTCGATGAGATTGATAATGGCCTGTTCAAGCAAAGGCGGGTTGATCTGGGCTTGGAGCGTTTCCCCGCAATTCAATTCTATCCGTATGTTTTTGTGCGAAGCCTTCATTTGGCAGACTTCGACGGCGGTGCATAAAACGTTCCTGATCGAACCCGGGGCAAGAACGATTTCCGCCTTTTCCGTTTCTTGTTCGATGCGGGACAGGGTCAGCAGATCCTCGATGATGGCGTTCAGGCGGTCGGTTTGAGTGGCCACGATTTGCAGGAATCGTTGTAATTCCTGGGGATTGTGCATGGCGCCGTCCAGCAGCGTTTCCACAAATCCCTTGATTGAAGTCACGGGCGTTCGAAGCTCGTGGGAGACGTTGGCGACAAAATCGCGGCGGACTTTTTCCAGTTTTTTCAGCCTTGTCACTTCGTGCAAGACCACCAGCGCCCCTGCCTCTTTTTCCCGGGCGTCGCGTAAAATGGCGCCGTGTGCGTGCAGGTAACGCTCGCCGCCGCCGTTGTCGCGGAGCAGGATTTCGTCCTCCTGGGGTGTTTGCGTGGCCAGCACGTTGGCGACGAGTTGCTGGAGATCGAGATTCCGCACCACTTCTTGCAGCATCCGCCCTTGGGCCCGCGCCGGATCGACGCCGATCAGCCGGGCGGCGGTCTGGTTCAGGCGGATCAGCCGTTCCTGGGCATCGACGGCAAGCACGCCCTCGATCATGCTGGAAAGTATGGCCTCGCGCTCGTTGCGCTGCTCGACTATATCGCGAATTTTCTCGTCGAGTTCCGCGGCCATTTGGTTGAGTGCATCGGCAAGATCGCTTATTTCCTGGGAACCTGCCAGCGGCAATTTATGCGTGAGATTGCCGCGGGCAAATCGCCTGGCGCCGATGCGGAGATGTTCCAAGGGCCGGGTGATGCGGCGGGAGATCCATAAGCTGACGGCCGCCATGAGAATGGCTGTCATAATACCGCCCATCGCAATCCGCATCTGAATGCCGGCTACGGCTCGATCGACCACGCTCATGGAAACGGAAGTCCTCAGCACGCCGATAATCTTGTCGTCTCGTTTTAGCGGTACGGCGACATACATCCTCGGTTCCTTAAGGGTGTAACTATAGCGTTCGGTCGAACCGGTGCGGCCGGTCAAGGCCTCGATCACTTCAAGGCGGTCGGCGTGGTTATCCATCTTTTGCGGCGATTCATCGGAATCGCCCACTACTTTGCCGTCCGGCAGAATAGCCGTGATCCGCATGGATGCTTTTTGCCCCAGTTCTTTGCAAAGTGCATCGATCTGTGGAAAATCGGATTTTGCCATTT
>JBEKSO010000328.1:0-5270 GCA_049516935.1 Thermoguttaceae bacterium | reverse complement strand
GTCCATATTCATGACTTGCCGGGCTCCCGCTTCTTGAACATCTTGAGCATCCTATCGGTCAAGATGAAACCGCTGACGATGTTGGTCATCGAGGCGAACACGGCCACGGCGCCGAGAACCGTGGTAAAACCGGTTTCCTGGGTGCCGGCCAACACGATCGAACCCACCACGGCAATGGCCGAGATGGCATTGGTCAGCGACATCAGCGGAGTGTGGAGCAATCGCGAGACGTTGCGAATGACTAACAGCCCGGTGAACGTGGCCAGCACAAATACAAATAAAAGCGTCATGAAGTCGGCCTTTGGCAGGCCTTCGGATGCGGCGGCCGTGGGACCGGCGGCCAGCAGCGTTAAAAGATCGGGTGACATGGTTCGATTTATCCTAATAATTGCTGTACCCGCGGGTTGACGACTTTGCCGTCGCGGGCGATCAGGGTTTCACGGGTGATTTCATCGGCAAGGTTCAAAACGATCTTGCCGTCCACGGCCAAATAAGTAAGGAAGTTGCAAATATTTTTCGAGTACATCAAACTGGCGTCCCTGGGCACTTCGGAGGGTAAATTCAAGGGGGCAAGGATGGTTACTCCATGCGCAACCACGGTTTGCCCGGCCTGCGATAATTCGCAATTGCCGCCGCGCTCGGCTGCCAGATCGACGATCACCGAGCCCGGGGCCATGCCTTTCACCGCGTCGGCTGTGATCAAAAGCGGCGATTTTTTGCCGGGAATGGCGGCCGTAGTGATTACCGCGTCGCTTTGTGCCACGACTTTGGCCATCAGTTCGCGTTGCTTGCGGTAGAATGCCTCGTCCATTTGCATGGCGTAACCGCCTTTTTCTTCGGCTTGTGATGTTTCCAATTCCATTTCGATGAACTTGCCGCCCAGGCTTTGAATCTGTTCTTTGACCGCCGGACGAACGTCGTAGGCCGAAACCACTGCGCCCAAGCGCCGGGCCGTGGCTAAGGCCTGCAATCCGGCAACGCCGGCCCCGATTATAAAGACCTTGGCCGGAGTGATCGTTCCGGCGGCGGTCATAAGCATGGGAAACATCTTGGGCAGCGTGCCTGCGGCCAGCAAAACGGCTCGGTATCCGGCCACGGTGGCCTGAGAGGAAAGCACGTCCATGTTCTGGGCCCGGGTGATTCGGGGCAGCAACTCCAGGGCAAACAGCGAAACGCCCCGGGCCGCGATTTCGGCCGCTGCCTGGGGATTGCCCAGCGGATCGGCCATGCCGATTACGATCTGGTCCTGCCGAAAACGGTGGAGATCGTCCTTGCCGGCCAGGGGATTGGCCCCGGCAGCTCGAACTTGGAGGATTACGTCGGCGGCAAAGAGTTCGTCGCGGGAGGCGAGGATTTTCGCCCCTTTTTCCTGGTATTGGTCGTTGGAAAAACCGGCCGCCGTGCCGGCGTCGGATTGGACCAGCACCTCAAAGCCCGCCTTAACCAGAGTCGGGACCGAGGCCGGAATTAATGCCACGCGCCGTTCGCCGGGAAAGGTTTCCAGTGCAACTGCTGCTTTCATGATTGGATATTTTAGTACTTTTTATGGGGGGTAGATATTTTCGGTTTCACATATGAGTTTGATGCCCATAACACGTTAGTGGTTCGGACATATATAATAAAAGCAGCAATTATGCCCATTTTGCAATTTTCGGAAACCCCCCATACAGCGGCGTGAATAATCCGTTTAGAAATTCTTTTCGTTCTAAAAAGACCCACGCCTTGTCAGCAGGCCGATAAAGAGTTAAATTACGAGTTTTCGTAATGTAAGCGAGTCTGGAAGATGACAATGACCAAAACATATATGGCCCGGCCCGGCGAGATCGAGGCCAAGTGGTGGGTGGTAGACGCGACCGACAAGGTAGTGGGGCGCCTGGCCAGCGATATAGCCGTAATCCTGATGGGCAAGCATCGCCCGACCTACACCCCCCACGTCGATACGGGCGATTTTGTCGTTGTAACGAACGTGGAAAAGGTAATTTTTACGGGCAAAAAGTGGGACCAGAAACAATATGCCTGGTACACGGGACATCCCGGCCAACATGTAATGAAGGCATCCACGCGGCGTCAGCTACGGCCGGAGAAGATCCTTAGCGAGGCGGTTCGACGCATGTTGCCCAAGAACAAGCTGGCCTTCAAAATGTTGACCAAGCTGAAACTTTATGCCGGCGCCGAGCATCCGCACCAGTCGCAGCAGCCCGAGCCCATTGAATTAGGAATCAAATAATAAATATATTTAATTGTTGTGGTGAAAAAATCACGTAGAGTGCGTGCTTGCACGCACGCACTGTTTTTATCCCACGAAATTGCGTGCGTGCAAGCACGCACCCTACAATTAGTCAAATTCGCAAAGGAAATTCATGGCTGTTAAGACCCCCGATTTTCTGGGCACTGGAAGGCGAAAAACGTCGGTTGCCCGAGTCCGCCTTCGTCCAGGGGCCGGCAACGTCACAATTAACGAGAGAACTCTGGAAGAATACTTCCACAATCTCAAGCAGCGCAACGCGGTGCTGGCGCCGCTGGTGCAAACCGGCAAACGCAACGACTATGACGTAAAGGTCCGCGTCGAGGGCGGAGGGATCAACGGCCAGGCCGACGCTTGCAAGCTGGGGATCGCAAGGGCGTTGAAAAAGATCGATGAGAGCTTTACACCCGGGCTGCGCGACACAGGCATGTTGACCCGCGACGCGCGGATGAAAGAACGCAAAAAATACGGTCTTCGCGGGGCCCGGCGCGGTACGCAGTTTTCCAAGCGTTGATCGATTTCCCGGTTCATACACATGCCGCGTCGAAATCTGTTATTTCTGTTGGCGGTTTGTATTTTTGCTTTGGTCTGTTATCAAAAAACACAGACCAATCAATATGGGCAGCTTCTGTCCGAGTCGCTGGATCTTATCGAACGGATTTCCTTGGAAAAGGTAAAGCCCGAGGACTTGTTCGAGGGGGCCATGGAGGGGATGGTCGAGCGCTTGAATTCCGGGGGCCTGGACGAAAATTCTTCCTATATTCCGTCCAAGGCCTTGACGGAGTTCCAGGAGATCATCGATCAGCAGTTCGGCGGTGTGGGCATGAGGCTGTCGATCGACCCCGTGACGAGGCAAATAATCGTGGCCAACACCCTGCCGGGCACGCCGGCATACGCGGCGGGGGTGCAGACCGGGGATAAAATTTTACGCATCGACGATCATAGCACGCAAGGCATGTCGATAAAAGACGCGGTGAGTTTAATGCGCGGCAAGCCCGGCGATCCCGTTAATATTACCATTCTGCACCAAGCCGAGGACAAGCCGCTGGAGATGAAGATCGTCCGGGCGATCATTCAAGGCGAAACGATATGGGGTGATACGCGAAATGCCGACGGCTCGTGGAATTATTTTCTCCCCGGTTACGACCGCATAGGTTATTTGCGGATCACGAGTTTCGGTAAAGAAACAGCGGAAGAGCTGAAGCGCGCGGTCCAGTGGCTTGTGGATCACGACATGCAGGGTTTGATCCTCGATTTGCGCGACGATCCGGGCGGGTTGTTGCCTGCCGCCATAGGAGTTTGCGATTTGTTCATCCCATCCGGCGTTATTGTTTCCACCCGAGGCCGCGACGGCGGCACATTGGACACCTGGCAGGCCAGCGGGAAGGGTCCCTTCACGAAATTCCCCATGGTCGTGCTGGTCAATCAATACAGCGCCAGCGCCAGCGAGATCGTGGCCGCTTGCCTGCAGGATCAGCATCGCGCGGCAATCGTGGGCCAACGCACTTACGGGAAGGGCACGGTGCAAAGAGTCATCGAATTGGACGACAGCCGGGGCGCTTTGAAGCTTACCACGGCCAGTTATTGGCGGCCCAGCAATAAGAATATTCACCGCCGAAAAGACGCCGGAGAGAACGAGGACTGGGGCGTGCGCCCCGACCCCGGCTGGGAAGTGCGGGTGGAAGGCGACGATCTGACCCGGCTCCGCCTGTGGCGCATGCGCCGCGATATATCCAATACTGTTGAAACCGCGGTCAAAGCAAAGGGAGAGGATAAATTCGTGGACCGGCAACTAGCCAAGGCCGTCCAGTGCCTGCAAAAAGAGATGGGGGATGAAATTAAGAAACTCTGACATAACCTCCAATTAAACGCATCAAAGCCCTCACCCTAACCCTCTCCCAAAGGGAGAGGGGAGATATATGCAAAACGCCTGATTTCATTTCATCCCTCATCCCTCATCCTTCTTTAGTGCGTCATGGCAAGCTGGACCAGTTCGGCGACGGAGTGTGCGCCCATTTTTTTCATTAAACGGGCGCGGCGGTCCTCGACTGTCCGGTTGCTGAGTTGAAGTTCGGCGGCGATTTCCTTGTTAAGTTTTCCTTCGATGACCAGATTCAGCACGGCGCGTTCTCCTTCGGACAATAGGGCGAGGCGTTCTTCCACGCGTTGCCGCCGCGCGCGCCGTCGGCGGTTGTGCGCGTCGAGTTCCAAGGCTTTTCGGACGCTGTCCCAGAGTTCTTGTTCGTGGAAGGGTTTTTCCAGGAAATTAACCGCGCCCGCCTGCATGGCGCTTACGGCCATTTGCACATTGCCGTGGCCGGTGATAAAAACTATCGGCAGATCGATCTTGTCCTGAATTAATTTCCGCTGCAATTCCAAGCCGTTAAGCACCGGCATGGCCACGTCCAGAACCAGGCAGCCGGGACAAGGGGGTTGAAAAGCGGCCAGAAACTCGGCCGCCGAGCCGTAGGCTTTTACCTTGGGGAATACCACTTCGACCAAGGCCGTCAACGATCGCAACACGGCCGGATCATCGTCGACTAAAAAAACCGTGGGTTCCTGGGAACTCATGTTTTTTCTCCCTCAGCGTCGATGGGCAAAGTAAAGAGGAATGTCATGCCCCTTTTGGCATTCTTCGCCGCTTCCAGGTGTCCGCCGTGGACTTCCACGATCGATCGGCTGATCGAAAGCCCCAGCCCCATGCCCGATTGTTTTGTGGTATAAAAGGGCTCGAAAATATGATTTAGCTGCTCAACCTCGATGCCCTTCCCGCTATCGGTCACCGATACCTCCAACATCCCCTCGGCGTTTATTATCGTGCACAGGGTCACCAAACGCAGCTCGGCCGATAAATCCCGGGTGGCGTCCAAGGCGTTTTTCACCAGGTTGGTGATTACCTGTTCGATCTGGACTCGATCCACGGCAACCTGCGGCAGGTCGGCCGCCAAGATCTTTTCTAAGCGGATATTGTAGGGGCGGGCTTCGATTTCCAAGAAGCCCAAGACGTTGTCGACCAGGTCGTTTA
>JBEKSO010000327.1:0-5282 GCA_049516935.1 Thermoguttaceae bacterium | reverse complement strand
AAGGCCGGGCTGATTCTCGAAGGTTACGCGACCGAGGCCGGTATGGATCGCCGCCTGGTCTCGCCTTCTGCCGTGGCGGCGGAATCCGAAGCGGCCGGAGCGAATTTTATCGCCCGGGCCTCGGCCGACCTGCAATCGCTGGTGGCCTCTCTGGCGGCGCGCCACGCCGGCTGGTTCACTCGCGCCTGTTACGAAGTGCTGTTTTGCGCGATGATCGGGTGCCTGCTGTTTCGGTTGGCGAAAAATTTCTTTTACGATTCCTGGCTCGCGCCCGGCCCGTCGCCGGCCTTGGGATTGGATTTTTATCTGACCGCCGGTTTCTGGCTCTTGCTGTGGTGCTTTTTGCTCATATTCGCCCTGACCAGGCGATTGCGCCGCGGACTGCGCCGCGAAATCGATCGCTTGGTCGTCGCTTGGCAATCGCCTTCCACGGCGTCGGGGCTGTTTGCGCACTTGGAAAGCCAGTGCCGCGGCGCAATCCAATTCCTCCGCGATCTGGATCCGCTCGACGAGCAGGTGAATCGCTTGCGCAGGCAATTGGCCCTGCCTGGCGAGAAGATCGGGCATCGAGTGTAAGGTGTATATGTAGCAGGCACACTCCGTGATATGTAGCAGGCACACTCCGTGTGCCGTTTAGTTTCGAAGTAATGTTTCCCATCTAACTACGGCACACGGAGCGTGCCTGCTACATTGAATGATAGCCTGACTTTTCTTTCGTCATAAATTGCTATACAATGGTTGATTACCTTTAAGAAAGCGGAGCGATGGCATTTGTCGATGAAGTGGAAATCCAGGTCGAGGCGGGCAAAGGGGGTGACGGTTGCGTCAGTTTCCGCCGGGAGAAATTCGTGCCCCGCGGCGGTCCGGACGGCGGCGACGGCGGCGACGGCGGCAGCGTGATACTGCTGGCGCAAGAGGGAGTCGACAGCCTTACGGCCTTGGCCCATCTGAAACTTTGGAAGGCCAAGGACGGCCAGTCCGGCGGCACCGCGAATTGCCACGGGTCATCGGCCGAGGATCTGATCATCCTTGTACCGCCGGGCACGGTGGTCCGCGACGCGAAGCACGGGCACGTGATCAAGGACCTGGCAGCGGACGGCGACCGGGTAACCGCGGCGACCGGCGGCAAGGGCGGCAAGGGGAATGTGCGTTTCAAGTCGGCCACCAATCGCGCGCCGCGCCAACACACGCCGGGCGATCCGGGCGAGTCCCGCACCCTGCGCCTCGAGCTCAAGGTGATTGCCGACGTGGGCCTGATCGGCAAACCAAACGCCGGCAAGAGCACGCTTTTAAGCCGTCTTTCCCGGGCCCGGCCCGAGATCGCCGCCTATCCGTTTACCACCAAGTATCCGTATCTGGGGATCGTGCAAATCGACTGCGATCGCTCGTTCGTCATGGCCGACATTCCGGGCCTGATCGAAGGGGCTTCGGAGGGCGTGGGATTGGGACACGAGTTTCTCCGCCACGTCATGCGGGCCGGGATCCTCGTGCACCTGGTCGAGCCCATGCCCGGCGACGGCAGCGATCCGTCGGAGAACTATCGCGCCATCCGCGCGGAACTGGAAAAGTACGATGCCGATCTTGGCCGGCGGGCGGAAATCGTGGCCGTGACCAAGGCCGATCTGCCCGGGGCCGAAGAACTGCGGGAGAAATTGGCCGGCGAACTCGGACGGGATGTGTTGTTGATCTCGGCCGTCACCGGCCAGGGTTTGAATGATCTAGTCGGCGCGATCGCCAAACAACTGCAAGGCGAAACGCCGCCGTGGTAATTTATCAGTGTATTTAGCCCCCCGTGAATACACGGGGGGTTAATTGGGAAATAGAACAGTTTATTCCACCCCGGGTGTATTCACCCGGGGCTAAATACTCCGATGCCAGCCATGATTAGTCCACTGATTGCTGTCGATATTGGCAACGCGCGGATGAAAATCGGCGTGTTCGATACATCCATCGGCGATGCCCTGCCCGAGCCGATTCGAACGTTGGCGCTTAACGGCGATGCTCCGGAATTCGATTCTATTGTATCTTGGCTGGATGATTTGGCGGGTGAAAAACTGCCCTGGTATTTGGCCAGCGTGAATCGGGCCGGCGCGAGCCGGCTTATCGACTGGGTCCGCGAGCACAGGCCGGATGACACCGTGACATTGCTTTCCGCCGCCGACCTGCCGCTTGTAGTGCGGCTCGATCGCCCGGATATGGCGGGCATAGATCGGCTGGTCGATGCCGTGGCCGTCAACCGCCTGCGCGAACCCGGCCGGGCGGCGGTGATCGTGGACGTGGGCACGGCCATCACGGTCGATCTGGTTGCGGCCGACGGCGCTTTTCTAGGCGGATCGATCCTGCCGGGCTTGGAAATCTCGGCTCGGGCCATGCATGAATTCACAGACCTTTTGCCGCTTGTGGATGTTTCCGAATTGAGCGAACCGCCCCCTGCCCTGGGCACTGCCACCGAAGCGGCCATGCGCTCCGGCTTGTTTTGGGGCACCGTAGGCGCAATCCGCCAATTGATCGAACAACTCGGCCGTGTGCCACTGCTTCGTCAGAAGCAGTGCGGTGAAAAACAATACGCCTCTATCCGCCCCCAAGTCTTCCTCACCGGCGGCGCAGGCGCGGCAGTCGCCGAACTCCTCGGCCCCGATGCGCAATTTATTCCGCATTTAACCCTGGCAGGAATAGCGTTATCGGTACACCTGTAGGTTATGCTTCAGCATAACATGTCGGTTGTCTTTTTTTTCGCATCCATGTGTTATGCTAAAGCATAACCTACGATGTTGATTTACAGCGGAAGAAACTGAACCTGGTTTTGCATTTCTTTCGCATCCATTACTTGGACAACCAGTTCCAAATCCACAATTGCTCTACCGAGAGAAACACTATGCTGATGCGCATATACTATACCTGAAAAGTCTCGCCCTTCCTTTCGTCGGCGGTCGGCAATGCCAAGATAATCTTGATCTTGGGTATAAAGGATGCGAGCGAGTTGCGTAGAGCGATTTAACAACTCATCATCGTCAACTTTCTCCCTCCCGTCCTCCAGTGCCGTGATGACATCTATGCCGCGACGGCGCAAGGCCTTGGTCACGGCCTCGGGAACGTGATGATCCATGTAGAGTTTCAGGCTCACGGCGTCCGCCCTGTGGCCTTGAGTTTATCTGAAGCGGGGCCGGGTCCGAATTGGGCCTTCATTTCCGCGGCTAGTTTTTCCCGACGCTGCATGTCCGCATCGATTTCCCGTTGATGGTCGTAATAATATGACAGGGCGCTGTGGATTTGCCCTAATGAGAGATACGGATATTGCCGTTGAATTTGTTGCGCGTCCCAACCCCAAATAAGATGGTCCGCGATCAGTTCAACCACTTTGGTAGAAGTGCCGCTTACGATCGGCACGCCGTCGGGATTAAAACCAATATGGGCATATGCAACGGTTGCCATTTGAATTACCTATAAAACCGTCAGATCATTGAGTACACTAATTTTATTATTAAAAATCCCTATTGGCAAGGGAAAATGATGAAATGCCGCCCCGTGGCATAAGGATCGCTATTATAAAATACAAGCCGAACGAGCCAAATTGATTTCCGGAAATCCCGATGCCGGACGTTCTATTGGCCCGCTTTAGGTATAAGGGATTTTTTTGCCTGCTGATGCTTGGGGTTGGGCTTTGACTGCTTTCCCCTCGTCCCTTGTCGCTCGACTCTTTGATTGCGCTTGCAATTTCGCCGCCAGGAGCGTGTTCTTCAACAGCATGGCGATGGTCAGGGGTCCTATTCCGCCGGGAACGGGAGTGATGTGGGAAGCGACTTCTTTGACGGAGTCGAAATCCACGTCGCCCACCAGGCCGGCGTCGGTGCGGTTGATGCCCACGTCGATTACCGTTGCCCCGGGCTTGACCATGTCGGCGGTGAGGAATTTCGCCTTGCCGATGGCAACGATGAGGATGTCGGCCGTGCGGCAGATTTCGGGCAGATTTTTCGTACGGCTGTGGCAGACGGTCACGGTGGCGTCGGCCGTGGGGCTGCGCTGCATGAGCATGATGGCCATGGGCTTGCCCACGATCTCGCTGCGGCCCAGTACGACCACGTTGGCCCCGGCGATTTTAATATTGTTGCGGATGAGCAGTTGTTGGATGCCCTGGGGAGTGCAGGGCAGAAACCGCGCCCGGCCCTGCACTATCCGGCCCACGTTCTCCGGATGAAGCGCATCGACGTCCTTCAACGGATCGATGGCTTCGAGCACCTGATATTCGTTTATTTGCTTGGGCAAGGGGAGCTGCACCAGAATGCCGTGGACTTTCGGATCGCGATTGAGCCGCTCGATCAAGGCCAACAATTCGGCGGTGGTGGTTTCGGTTTTTAAAGCCTGCAGGACGCTGCCCATGCCGGCCTTTTCGCAGGCCTTTTGCTTATTGCGGACGTAAGTCTGGCTGGCCGGATTTTCGCCCACCAACACGGCGGCCAGGCAGGGCTTGACGCCTGTAGTTTTAATAAACGCGGCGGCATCTTCAGCGGTCTCCGCGCGAATCTGCTCGGCCAGGGCTTTTCCGTCTAAGATTACGGCAGTCATGGGAAGAATTGGAGATAAAGGGTTCAGGATTGAGGGCTCAGGGTTCAGAACTCAGACAGTGAAAAAGGATTCAGGGTTCAGAACTCGGGTGGAAAGTTATATCCTGAACCCCGAACCCCGAACCCTGAACCCTAACTGCTAATTCTTCATTGCGACTCGAGCACTTGGACGCGGCTGCCGCCACGGTCGTATTTTACATAGCCGTCGATCAGGGCGAAGAGCGTGTAATCGTTTCCCCTGCCAACGCCTTTGCCGGGATGAAAAACAGTGCCTAACTGCCGAACAATGATGCTGCCGGCCTGAACGTATTGTCCGCCGAATCGTTTTACGCCGCGACGTTGGCCGTTGGAGTCGCGGCCGTTTCGGCTGGAGCCTTGGCCTTTTTTATGCGCCATGATATTTGCCTTTATAATTACCTTTAAGCGGTGAATCCTTCTTTTTACCGATAGACCCACTCGTAGTCAACCCTGCCTGGGATTCCGTAGCGGATTTCGCCCTCAGTTTCGTAATATTCGTCGCCCGGACGCCAAAAGTTCAATTTCAGCGTTTTTCGCAGTAATTTCCGGCCCGTGCCTATGGCGTCGCCTTCCCTGTACTCTCCGGGGGTGTCGGTCCACCGATAGGCGTTAGTCAGGCCTGTGACATAGACCGAAAATTGCACGATCTTTGGATCGATATCTTCCCAGGTAGCCACGCCCCAGAACGTTTGACCGACCGGG
>JBEKSO010000326.1:0-5292 GCA_049516935.1 Thermoguttaceae bacterium | reverse complement strand
AGAACTCGAAAAAAATGCAATGGAAATCGAAGGCAACTATTTGTTGGGGCGGCAGTTCAACTGCCGTCCCAACAATTAAAAAACTTTCGCCCCAACAAATGGTACAACAGCCTCCCCGACAAAATAATGCAACTAAAACAATACAATTGGAACGAAAAAGCCCACGGGCTGCAACCCGTGGGCTTGAATGTCTTGAATATGCGGATGGCGAGGGAATTGATTATTTCACTTTGGTATCCTTGATTTTGGCGGCCATTTCCTGGTATTGATCGGCCTTTCTGTTCGAGCCCAGGTTGCGATGCATGGAAGAAATATTGTTGTAGGGAACGATGAGGGACGATTGTTCCATGGTTCCCTGCTTTACGGCTTCTTCCATGAGGGAGATGCCGTGCCCGGTAAGTTCGAGGGCTTTAGCGCGCTCGTTGGTTTCCCAATAGGAGACGCCCATGCTCACGAAAGTTTCGCCCTCGCGGCCCAAGTCGGCGACCGACTCGGGCGGGAGCGGTTTCATCAAAAGCGGCGCGGCCTTATCGAACCACACGACAGCCTCCTCGTGATTTTTATCGCGGATGGCGTGAATCGCTCCTAGTCGGAAGTACAGCCGTCCCAAGACATAATCGGCGGAAAGCGACTGTTTCCGTTCGTACCCTTTTTCCAGGTATTGCACGGCGGCTTGGGCGTATTTCAAGGCAGTCGCATGGTCGGCGCGGAGTTGATAAATTTGTACGGCGTCGTACAGCGCCATGCCCAGGTCCCATTGATATTGGGCTTTACGAAGGGGATCGGAAGTGGAGTCAATCAATGAATTGCCGTGGGTCAGGGCTTCTTGGATCCAGGGCTTTGGGTCGATCTTGCCGCGCAGGCCCACGCAGGCCGTCAGGGCCCGGGTGTACACGCGGAATTGATTTTCCTCGGAACCGCCTTCATTTTGAACCAGATCATCGGCGAACGAGGCGGCTTGTTCCAGCCACTTGTTTACGGCGACGTCTTTTTCTTTCCAATCGCCCCAAGCGATGTCGTGAACCGCGCCCAGATGGGCGTCGACCAAGACCTCCTTGGCCGTGAGGCGGATGGCCGGATGCGGATCGTTGGCCACGGCATCGGCCACCTGTACGGCCTTGGTATGATAGCTTATGGCCTTTCGATAATCGGGTTTTGGGCCTGAAGCGGTAAGATCGCCCAGCAAACAAAGGGCGCGTGCTTGTATGTGAGCGCGGTCGCTGCTGATATCCACGGCTTGTTGGGCTTCCTTGATGGCATCGGCCGAGCGGCCCAATTGGCCGAGGATCTGCGCCCTGGTGACGCGATAGCGGGGATTTTCCGGTTCCAGTTGGACGGATTTCGCCGAGGCCGCTTCGGCCTTTTCCAATTGATCTGTGGCCGAGAGGACCCGGCCCAGAAGCCAATTCGCCCGGGCGTTGTTGGGTTGCAGATTCAGGGCCTGTTCCAAATCGCGCTGGCTTAGATCGTAGCGATTTTCGATCTCGGTTTCTGCCCGCAGGATAAAGGGCTCGGCCCCCAGGGGCTCGAGAATTATGTGGGTGACTTTCATCGAGGGTTTGTTTTTTTCCGGACTAGGTTCGAAGGCCAAAAGCACGCCCCGCTCCGGATATGCCTGGCCGAGGATTTCGGCCAACTCGTTGGAGACCAGCACCGGCTTTACCGAGGCCATATCCAATTGTTGGGCAATTTTGTCGGCCGGAAAGGGTTTATCGAAGCGGATCACTATGGAAGACACTTTATGTTTCTGGTAGCTGACCTCCACCCGGTCGAACGGCTTGATCGAATAGAGTTGCGTCATGAGGTCGTTTTGTTTGAAAATTTCCTTGGGT
Source organism: Thermoguttaceae bacterium (assembly GCA_049516935.1). Lineage (GTDB taxonomy): Bacteria > Planctomycetota > Planctomycetia > Pirellulales > Thermoguttaceae > JBEKIK01. Next base: position 3,460 of record JBEKSO010000326.1, on the reverse strand, counting down.
GCGCCCCAGAGTTTTTCCACCTCGTCGATGGTCGCCGCGCCCGGAGTCACGCCCTTGAAACTAGCCGCTTCCAAAGCAACCGGCCCGGCATCGTCGGGATTGGGCATGGGTTTGAGATCGCCGTCCTCGGCAGGCGGCGGGGCCTGGTCTTTGGCCACGGCCCGGCTGTCGGCGGATGTAGTTTCGCTTTCAGCGGTACTTTTTTCCGATTCGATATCCGTTGAACTCAGGGGTTCCGACGGCTTTTGCCCTTGTTCGTCGGAAGATTGGCCTGCTATCTTCAAGACGCTCGACCTGCCGGCAGTCGCCGCGGAATTGTTGTCATCCTCGGCTCGTAGCGCGTGATGAACAGACACGAAAAGAATCGCGGTCGATAGAGCGACCAGTCCGAGCCACTTTACAGAATTGAACTGCATTGCGAGTTTCTCCTTGAACTCAGCCGAGCAAATCGGATCTACACATTTGAAAAGTACAGCCTCAATATCCGTTGCAGGCATGCCCCATTAAAACTACTGGTAAATGCTTTTCCCGGAAGGGGATTACAAATTCGCAAGATAAGAAAAACGAACTTGTGCTCCCGCGGTAGGAAAAACCGGGGAAGTGTACCCATGCCTGGCAAATAAAGTCCATACGAAAATGGCGTTTTTACCCTTGGATTACCCAAAATCGCCGGAGAAAAGAAGCAAATATGCCGCTATTTGATCTACATAAGGGTAATGACTTGTGAAAATTAGATAATTTGCCTAATATAGACAAAATGGTATCCTGCATCTTATACCTTGAAGATTAATTTCTAATTTTTCAATTTTTCTATACATTCTTGGAAACAGAGTTTTTATCCCATCAATTTTGTTTATAAATTTGGGATTAAGCTGAAACCATGTAGTCCATTGTTAGGATTCAAAGATGCACAAACTCGCTGAGATATTACCTCAATTTGTTTCAGAACTTGAGTCGTCCTTCAGCACGTCTGGACAAGAAGATTTTGCGGTCCAACTCAAGGAAGTTAATGTTGTTCGCTATACTTACGATAACTCATGCGATGCCGTATATATCTACCTTGAGTCACCGCGTCCTTTAAATGTAGTTGAAGAAAATATCATTGGTATAAAACATGGCGAGACAATTCCTATTGAGCACAGGTATTGGGTGAATATCGACACCGATAATTTCGGTCGGCTTAGGGGCATTGAGATCTTGATTGGAAGTGATATTGCGAAAAAATTGTCGGCATTCATTGACTCATAATATTGTTTGAACTGGTAGATATTTAGACATGTCGTGTGTTTATGACGCTTGGTGTGTGTGGGTCATGGCATGGTTTTGTATTGTTAAGCTATTTAGCTGATCGGGATAGCCAAAACAGGTAAAAGGAGTATAATATAGTGGTCAACTGGCACAGTTTCATACCCATTGATTTCGAATATGATTTCGAACGAGACGAACTTGCCGCACACCATGTTACATTTGAAGAGGTTGTTGGATGTTTTTTCTCAGACTTCGAGGTGCGTCGAAATAAATCGTATCAAGACCGTTATCAATTAATCGGCAGAACTATTGGCGGCCGCAGGCTTAAAATCATATTTCAACTTAAACCGGGTAAAGTTGTCCGAATCATCACAGGATGGCAAATATGAATTTAAAAAACAAAGTAAAAAAGAAACCAACCGAAAAAGACATTGACCGGCTTGTGCTATCTCAAGTCGACGACGATTCGGCTTGGGAAAAACCCATTCGCGTGCGTCGAAGAAAGCCGGCTTCTTTATCTATTCCCGCCGACCTTGCCGCGAGGGCGGCTTTCCTGGCTAGATTGCATCGAAAAAATAACGCAGCTGATTGGCTGAGGCACATCATTGAAGAACGTGTGGAGTTAGAAGAAGCCGCTTTTGTTGGATTAAAACATGACTTGAATACAAAGACCGACTAAACACGATGGCCAATCCCATTGGAATAGGCAAATATAGTCAGGTTTTTTGACTCCTGGTCAAATCCGCTAGATTGTTTCTCGCAAGATCCGGGCAAAAATCCGCACTTGTTCGATCTGCTCCAATGTAAAAGGCACTGCGACGGCGGGCGGCGGGAGAATGGGAACTAAGCGGTTCGCGATTTTTATGATTAGCTCGTCGATTCCCGCGCCGCTTTGTGCACTTGTATTTAGACCGTTTGGGCGATTGTCTTTGGCATGTTGAAGATCGATTTTGTTGTGAACCGTCAGGGCATTTGGAAAACTATCGGCCAAGGCTTGATCCGATACCGACCAAAGCGAAGTAAGATCGAAAACCAAGATCACCAGATCGGCGTCGCTTATCCGCCGCCGGGCCAATTCCACGCCGGCTTTTTCGATTCCTTGGGCTCCGGCGTGCAGGCCGGCCGTGTCGCATAGCTCCACCGGCCAACCGTCCATGGCCGTGGCGGCCGTGACAGCGTCCCGGGTAGTGCCCGGCGCGTGATGGACTATCGACCGTTGAAAACCGACCATGGCGTTGATGAGGCTGCTTTTTCCCGCATTCGGCGGGCCGGCTACAACCACGCGCCAGGGTTTTGTTAAGTGCAATCCCAAGGGGATGCAAGCCATAAGCGATTCCACCTGTGATCGGGCGGCGGCAAAATTTTTCTCTTTAATGTCTTGCTCGACCGCATCGAATGCGCGCCTCAGTGCGCCGTGATACTGGTCCAGCAATATGCCGGCCGTGCGCTGAGTCAGGGCGTCGGCCAGCGCTGTCAGAGCCGCGGCGGAAATCGGATCGGTTTGCGACTCTGAAATCCACCGCCGCCAGGCGACAACCTGACAGCCTCGTTGGCGCAGGGTTTCTTCGATCATTGCCGCGGCCGAGTATCCGCCGTGGCAATGCAATTCGACTGCCTTGGGACTGCGTCGCCGCAGAACGACTTCTTCACCGTTTACCTCGTTAAAACGCCCGACAATAAGACTATCGTCGGAAAAATCAGCCGGCGGGCGGCTGGATTTTGTTCGCACCACAGCCTGCACCGCTTCGGCGGCGCCGGGCCCTTCCACCAAAAGGCAGGCCACCGCACCGCGCCCCGGCGGCGTAAGTCGAACAACGCGCAATTGTGAAGAATCGGCAGTCACGATTTGATTACATTGTCCATACAATGTCAGGAGAGTTTCAAGAAAAGAGTTTTTCAACGAGTTCGTCTTTGGTTATCCCAACCTGCAAAGCAATATCACCCAATATGTTGTTAAGCGTTCCGATTTTCAGTAACTTGTGACTGGGGATGGTAATATGTTGATCCGCGCCTGCGTGATGACGTGTTAATCGCAAATGGCTTCCCGTCTGGCGTACGATCTCGTAGCCAAAACGCCGTAGTGCGCGAGCCAACTCGGTACCGGAAAGATCACGTGGAACTTTCACGTACTGATAACCTCATCACGGCAGAAGTGCAGCCGGATCATCTTCGGTCTTTGATCGGGATCCTCGAAATGACAGCAGACCGCATC
>JBEKSO010000325.1:0-5308 GCA_049516935.1 Thermoguttaceae bacterium | reverse complement strand
TATCGGCTTCGTGCGAGCGCGCACTGAAATCGCCGTTTTGGAGATACAAGGCGAGCACACCCGCGGGCATCTTACCCGCTACAACGCCTTGTACACCTCGCTGTCGACTCCGTATGATTTCAATTTCGAGGACGGCGGGGCGGTGGTGCTGCCGTTTCCGTCGGTTTCGGACGAGAAATTTTTTGCACTGGCCCCCGGCCAGCAACCGCGCAACCTGCGTTATACCCGCTCGGACCAGGCGAATCTGGAGGGGCTGCCCGTGCCCTCGAATTCCACCGCGCTGGTGCACAGCGAGGAGATGTTCGACCTGGGCGGCAAACTTGCCTTGGAGCAAAACCAAAGCGGCGGTCTGCAGATTGCCAACAAAACCCGCCTTATTTTACAAGGAGCCGGATTGATCAAGAAACTCGAGTCCGGCAATCTGCAAGTGGCCTGGGTGGGCAAACTCGAGCCCGGCGCCATTAGGACCCTGGCCTGGATCAATCGCTCGTCCACGCAATCCGGCGGGCGGCTGTGGCCGGACGAGCGCGATCAGTCGCCCTTGACCGCGGCAAAGGATCCCGCCGCGTTAAAAGGCGAATTAAACCTTCGGCAATTGCTGGACCTGGCGGAAAAACTGCAAAACATGCGCCCCGGCGAGATCAAGTTGCTGGCCTGGATGGACGCGGCCTTGCCCGGTTTGAATATAAGACCTGCCGCCCCGCAATCGCGTCATGCCGCGCTGGTGCTGGCCCACCTCAATTATGTTTTTGACGATCCGCCTCGCCCTGATGCCAATACGGCCGATAATTTATGAAACTATGTAAAGCCGCGACCATTGGTCGCGATGAACCTTAATCCCTAGCACCTACTAATGATCGAACTAATTAACTTCAGCAAACATTACGGCGAACTGGTTGCGGTCAATTGCCTGAATTTGAAGATTCAGCCCGGGGAGATGTTCGGATTTATCGGGCCCAACGGGGCGGGAAAAAGCACCACCATCCGCTTTCTTTCCACCTTGCTTAAGGCCACAGCGGGCGATGGGATCGTAAACGGGCATCGCGTGAGCAAGGATCCCATGGGCGTGCGCCGCAGCATCGGCTATATGCCCGACAACTTCGGCGTCTACGACGGCATGCGGGTGTGGGAATTTTTGGATTTTTTCGCACTGGCCTACCAAATTCCCCGCCCGCGGCGCAAGCAGGTCATCGGCGACGTGCTGGATCTGCTCGACTTAAGCATTAAGCGCGAGTCGTACGTCAACAGCCTTTCCCGGGGCATGAAACAACGCCTCTGCCTGGCCAAAACCCTGGTGCACGATCCGCCGGTGCTCATCCTTGACGAACCCACAAGCGGCCTGGACCCCCGGGCGAGAATCGAGATCAAGGCCCTGTTCAAGGAACTCCGCCAGATGGGCAAAACCATACTCATCTCCAGCCACATCCTTACCGAACTGGCCGACTGCTGCACTTCCATCGGGATTATCGAGCGGGGACGATTGCTGATGTCCGGCCCCATGGAGGAAGTCTATAAGCACATCCGCCGCAATCGCATAGTGAAGATACATTTTTTGACGAACATGGAAACGGGCATATCCATCATCCGCAGCATGCCGGAGACCCGCGACGTGCAGATCGAAAATCACACTGCCACCGTGGAATTGGCCGCCGACGACCAGCAAGTGGCCGCTTTGTTGGAAAAGCTGGTGGCGGCCGGCGTGCGCATGCACTCCTTCGCCGACAAAGAACCCTCGCTGGAAGATGTTTTTATGATGGTCACCAAAGGAGCGGTTGCGTAAGTGGGCGGTGGACAGTGGGCAGTGGACGGTGCGTAATGGACAATGGATCTTAAGTTCGTTTAGCCGCGACCCGAAGGGGAGCGAGAAAGTGCAAGATCATAGAGAACAGATCGTCGGTTCACTGCCCACTTTATGATACGATCAGCGCGAAACCGCAAGCGGTTTCATTGGTTAATTCAGCATTCATAATTCAGCATTCATAATTCTTTCTCATGTACATTCTCGAAAATCCCGTACTGCAACGCGAATTGCTGGTTAATCTGCGGATGAAGCGGGCCTTCGTACTGTTGTTTGTATACGTGGCCCTGCTGGGCGCGGTGGTTTTCTTCGCCTGGCCCAAAGAGCAACGCATGGATTTGACGCAGTCGCCCGAGGAAGCCCGGCAGTTGGTCAATTGGTTCTTCCTGGGCCAATACGTGCTGATGTCGCTGATGGTGCCCAGCTTCGCGGCCGGCTCGATCACCGGCGAAAAAGAGCGGCAGACCTACGAAATGCTGCTGGCCAGTCCCATGCGCCCGCAGGCCATAGTGACCGGCAAACTGGCAGCCGCCTTGTGCCATTTGGCCGTGCTGGTCATCGCATCGCTGCCGATCGTGATGCTTTGTCTGCCACTAGGCGGGGTGTCGCCCTACGAGGTCATGGCCACGTACCTGGCCATGGCCATGTCGGTTATTACCTTCGGAATGATCTGCCTGACGGCCAGCAGTTATTTCACGCGGACCTTGGCGGCCTTGGTGGTTTCGTACTTGATTATTTTGCCGATGGTAATTTTGGGCGTGCTTGTATATCGCTTATTCCAGGAGGCGGGCGCATTTCGGTTGATGCTTTTGACGGTGTTTTTTCCGGCCGGTTGCATTACCATCTGCGGCGCATTGTTTTACCAGACCAGCCGGCGCCTGTTGCACCCGCCCGACGTCGGGGCCGATGCCAAAGACGTAGTCGATCCCGACGTGGAACAGAAGACCGCCGTAGGCATGATTATCCGCAGCAACCAGTTTCCCGACAAACTGTTCGCCCCGTCCAAGCGGACCGGGGTGATGAAAGACGATCTTAATCCGGTCTACGACAAGGAGATGCGGAGCGAGTTGTTTGGCCAGGGCACGCTGATGCTGCGACTGGTGATCCAATTGAGCATGTTCCTGGCCCTGCCGTTTATGGCCACCTGCTGTTTTATTAAGCCGGAGTGGATCCCCTGGTATGCTTGTTACGTATTATTGTTCAACGTGCTGGTCGGTCCGGTGTTTGCCGCAGGCAGCATCACCAGCGAACGCGAACGGCAGACGCTGGAACTGCTTTTGACGACCACCCTTACACCCTGGGAAATTCTATGGGGCAAAATGCTCTCCAGCCTGCGGGTTTCGGTGGTGCTTACGGCCTTTGTGGCCTGGCCGCTGTTGTTGGCCTGGGTCCTGCCGCCGGGGACGTATTGGCGCGACACGTTCTCCATGCTGGGCTACATGGCAGTGGTGGTTATGAGCTGCCTGACGACCACGATCTTGGCCATGTTCTGCTCGGTCCTGGTGCGCAAGACCACGACGGCCATGATGTCGGCTTACATTGCGATTATATTGTTGTATGCGGCGCCCTTGGCCGTGGAGGGCTTTGCACGGCTGAAATTTCCCGATTCCGCCTTCACATTTTGGGTCGGCAAATTCACCTTTACCAGCCCTTTTGCCGCCGCGTTTAGTTTGCCCTTGCACTTTTCGGAAACGCCCATCGCGGCCAATTGGACCGTATTCTTCGGATACCTGGCGTTTTACGGGGTACTGAACTTGGGAATGTTGTTTTCCATCGTGGAGTTGTTCAACGCCCGTTGGCGGGCAAGCGCGGAAGGATAAAGGCGGAGGGAAGAAAAATTAAAAAACCCCCTTGCGGATGAAGAAAACCGCTTGCGGTTTCGCTATTTAAACCGCTTGTGGTCTTACCAATTAAACCGCTTGCGGTTTCGCGAAAAGCATCTAATAAAGTGGGCGGTAAACTGCCCACCCTTCTTTAAAAATGGGTCACCATCCGATCGCGGCCTTCTTGTTTTGCGCGCCGTAGGGCTTCGTCGGCCTGGGCGAAAATCTCGCCGGGATTTGTTGCTAGAGTTGAGCAATCGACGCCCGCAAGGCCGGCGCTGGCAGTTACCCGGTGGATGCCCGATGCGGTCAATCGGTCGGGCAATGCCGTGCGCACTCGTTCGACCACGGCAGGGGCAATGGCCAGATCGGAGACCCAAATCAGCAGGCCGAATTCATCGCCGCCGATCCGGGCCACAAAATCGTCCTGTCGCAGGCGCTCGCAAATGACACGTGCCACCGATTTCAGGACTTCGTCGCCGGCCGCATGGCCAAAGGCGTCGTTTATCTGCTTGAAATGATCCAGGTCGAATATGGCCAGGCAAAGTGAGTGGGAGTCTGTTACCGCTTTCAGGCGTTCGCGGAGCGTTTTATCCCATGCCCGGCGGTTCGACAAACCGGTCAAAGGATCAGTAAAGGCATCGTTGTACAAGCGGTGCCCCACTGCGGTGATCGCCCGTTCCCGGCGCCGCAGACGCACGATCTCGGCCAGCAGGCGGCAGGCCAATTGCAGTTCGCGGGGACTTGGGCTCTCGGGCAAATTCACGTCGGCCGGGGCGTCGGAGCCGATGCGGATCACACCGCCGCCCCCCTCAATGTCTGGGGTGCCATCGGTGACCACCACTTCGGGCTGCTGATCCGCCGGGATGGAGGCGGAATCGAGCCAAATACAGGCCGATATCGGGCTGAGCATTTCCGCCCACAGCTTGATTTTTTCCGCCCTTTCGGCCAGCAGCAGGATTTTCACGGATTCAGGGGGTTTTGAATTCATAAGTTAAGTATGAAAAACTATAATCGATTTAATGCATTAAGAACCTATCCTGAAAGTCATCCTGAGCGAAGCGAAGGATCTCGCCGGATTTGATATTTTGTCAATATTTCCCATATTTCTCCACCTAGATTCTTCGCTTCGCTCAGAATGACGCACTTGTTTTAAAATAGGCTCTAATCTCCCAGGATTATATCATATTACCAGTGCTTGCAGCATTTCGTCGGCTTGGTAGAATCAGCGGGAGCAACATTTTTCAGAAATGGGCTGGAACTCATGGGAACCGAGAAAATCGAACTTGGGCCGGTCCCCAACTGGTGGACCCGGCGGCATCTGTTGGGGCTGGAAGACCTTTCGGCCCAGGAAATTCTGCTGATCCTGGAAAAAGCGGCCGTATTCAAACAGATTGCGGCACAGGAGCAAAAACGCCTGCCCTTGTTGGCCGGAAAAACATGCGTGACCTTGTTTTTCGAGAATTCCACACGGACGCGGACCAGTTTTTCCCTGGCCGGCAGGCGACTTGGCGCCGATATGGTGGATTTTTCCGCATCGACCAGCAGCCTTTCCAAAGGTGAGACATTTATCGACACCGCGAAAAACATCGAAGCCATGGGCGTGGATGCGGTAATAGTTCGGCACCGTACGCCCGGCACCCCCCAGTTGTTGGCCCAAAATCTCCGCTGTGCGGTGATTAACGCC
>JBEKSO010000324.1:0-5319 GCA_049516935.1 Thermoguttaceae bacterium | reverse complement strand
GTATGGGAGTAAATATTCCACAAATCCCTGCATAACGGGTAATATTCTTGCAAGGGTCGCGAATGCCCACGGGAATCCACATCCATGCGAATAAAATCAGAATCGTATCAAAACCTTCAAAGATCAGGATCTTGGCCAGTACCTCTCCTTGAGTCGGAGGAATTTTATCGGCGGATATAAATCCTGCGTCGCGGTGTAATAATCCGAGAACAATTGAAGATACTAACATGCAACCGAATACGGCCATGATGCGAATCAGAGTTCGCGCGTCTTCTTCATCAGTTGCAGGAAAGGGCTTATCAGCCAAAGATTTCGCGGACAAAATAGCCGCACAAAAACGGCAACGAGATAACGACCCTTCAACCTGTTTGCCGCAACGCCAGCATTCCACTGCTGCCGTCGTTTCACACGATGTCCCCGCGGCGTCGATTTCTGATCCGGAGCCCGGGGCGTCGTTTTCTATTGGCGATTCTTGATCGTTCATAACGGAACCGGCGGGACTTCGATCGCTAGAATTGTTTGCTCGCGCTGGTAGGCGATTGCCGCTTGAATGGATTTTGCCAAGACAAACACAATAATGATTTTTATGATCAAACCTCTTGCCAGCGTCTCGGGATCCAAATAACCGAACAGTGCATTGCTTCCTATATACAATACCATTCCGGTGATTGTGGATGATACGGGATACTTTTTCACCAGGCATCCAAGAATGATGAAAACCACGCCCAAAGCGACGGCCCCGCCTTGAAACAACTGTGCAATCCGAATCATTTTGCTTTGGAATGCGGCCACGGACGCCGGATCTTCCTGCAGTCCTTTCTTATGGAGTTCGTTCACTTGTTTCTTGATTTCGTCGTTCACTTGCGATTCGATCAAAGCGAAAAAAGCAAGATTAAACAGAACTGTCAATATGCCTACGACGATCAATATTCCTCTTGCCGTGTTGAGTTGCTTATGCCGCGCCGCTTGCGAAAGGCTTCCCAGCGACGACGCCTGTTCCGAAAGACTTCCCAGCAATGGCGCCTGTTCGGAATGATCTCCAACCGTCTGCGGCTGTTCTGAAAAACTCCTCAATAAGGGATTGTCTTCCGGCATTGTAGATTCCTTAAGAAAAGCCCCCCGCGATTTTCGTAGATATGACAACTATACTCATATTGTGATAATTACCACATAATGTGTCAACTGGATACCCTCATAAGTGGTTTTGCTTCCGATTTGTAAAAAATGAGCTTATTTACCGAGAACTAATAACTCTAATTTATTCTGATAATCATTATTAATTACAAATCAAGTGTGTTTAGCTTGCCATATGCCCCTCAAACCATGTAAAATAAAATACTGTATGGTCGGGCAAGATACACTATGTAAATCAGTGTTATTAATTTGGTTTTACAGGTAGACTGCAAATGTCCTCATCCGACTCGCCTGCTTTTGAGGAACTTTCGCGGCGGAAGTTCATCGCACAAATCGGCTTGACCGCCGCATTGGGCGGCACGATGGGCAATTTAAGCCTGCCTTCTTTGCTGTGGGCGGCGGATGGCAATTCCGGACCGATCGATTGCGGCCCGCCCCCGCCGGCCAAGCCGCAGCATCAAACCGGCGGAGAGTCGTTTCCCCCCTTGCCGTTGCCGGCCACGCCATTGCGCCGTAGCGAGAAAAAACGCCCGCCAAGTCCCCCCGCCTTGATCGGCAAAATGGCCATGGGGCAAGCCCGCTGGGAGACCAAGGACGGCAAGCGGGTGCAATATCGCGATTGGATGACCGATCCCGCCGACGTGCAAAGCCTGCTCGTCTGGACCAATCAAAAACTGGGCATCAATTATCGGGCCATCGAGGCCGATTTCGAACATTTCTCCTACGATCCCCGCGAACTGCCGGCCTTGTTGTTTGCCGGGCACAACAAGTTCGCACTGGACGAAGACATCCGCCAAAAAATCGCCCGCTACATAATGGACGGCGGCACGATACTGGCCGACGCATGCTGCGGTTGGAACGATTTTGCCGACGCCTTTCGTCACGAAATCGAGCTGATGTTTCCCACGCGGCCGCTCAGGAAACTGTCTACGGACGATCCGGTCTATGCCTCGTATTACAAACTGGGCAATCTGACTTACAAAAAAGGCGATGGTTCGACCTTTTCCGAGGCCCCGTGCCTGGAAGGGATAAATTTCGGTTGCCGCGCGGGCTTGGTATTTTCGCCCCGCGACCTGACCTGCGGTTGGGACGGACATGAGCATCCACGCGGCACGCGGGTAATCATCGACCAGGCCCGGGAAGTAGGGGCAAACCTCGTGACCTATGTCCTGGGATCATTCCAGTTGGGCCGATTTTTGAGTTCCACCAAGGTTTACTACGAAGCCACGGCCCCCACGCGCGACGATTTCGTCTTCGCACAGATCATCCACGACGGCGACTGGGATCCCGATCCATCCGGCGTGCACAACCTGCTGAAATTCGCCAAGGAAAACTCCACCCTGGAAGTGAAATTCAAACGCGAAAACGTCCGCCTCAAAGACCCGAAAACGGCGACTTATCCACTGTTATATATCACCGGGCATTACGAATTCGCTTGGAGTCCCGAGGAAGCGGCCGCATTGCAACGCTACTTGAAAGCCGGCGGATTGCTGCTGGCCGATTCCTGCTGCGGGCGGATCGCCTTTGACATCGCCTTCCGCCGCGAAATGGCCAAGGTCCTGCCCGGCAGTCGCTTGCAAAACCTGCCTCTGGATCATCCGCTTTATCACTGCCATTACGACATCAAGCAAGTCGATTACACTCCCCGCATGCGCGAGGATTTCGGAGCGATGAACACGCCGCCCCTGGAGGGCATCAGCATCGACGGCCGGTTGGCCGTGATCTATAGCCGATTCGATATCGGCAACGGTTGGGAACAATTCGCACATCCCTATAGTTACGGCTTGAAAGACGAATCGGCCCTGAAGATCGGCACAAACGCCATTGTTTTTGCAGTGACTCACTAGAAATGATGAGGGATGAAGGATGAAGGATGAGGTTGAATGCGGAATGAAATATTAATTCGTTCCCACGATCCTCCGTGGAAACGCAAACCGCTTGCGGTTTCGCGAAGCACTACCTTCCCATGCCGAAGTGTGGGAACAAGGAATATGTTTATGCCTGTTCAATTTGCAATTTGAAATTTGCAATTGACAATTTGCAATAAAAAAATACACGCAAAACGCGCTCAAACCTCAAACAAAGGCTCTAACCCCCGAACCCCGAACCCCTGCCATGTCGCCCCCTGCCGAAAAAGTCATTCACCGGCTCGAATCCAGTCGGCACAGATGGTGGTTTTTTTCACTTTTAACCACCTGCGTGCTGGCCGCTTGCACGTCGTTTGGCATGTGGTTGGTATTCACTTTTGGCGATGCCTTTTTGCGATTTTCACAAGGCATTTTAATGTCATTGTTCGCTATTTGGCTTGTGGTGACAGGGCTTTTGCTTTGGATCGTGGGGCGCCGGCTGTTGCTGAACCAGCGCGGTTTGGAAGCCACCGCACGCCGCGTTGAAGCCGAATTTACCGACCTGGGCAACAGCCTTATCAATCTCGTGCATTTATCCGAGACCCGCTACAACGGCGATCCGGCCTTTTGTGAAGCGGCCATTCGCCACGCGGCCCAGCAGGCCGAACGCGTCAATTTCGACGCCGCGGCAGCCCGGCAATCGCGCTGGGTGCGTTTGCGGCACTGCATGCAAACCCCGCGCGATCTGGCCGAAGCAATGGTCTTGCTGTGCGTTTTCATCGCCGCGGCCGTTATTTGCCAGCGAAACATTCCTAATTGGGGATCGGCCTCCAGCCGGTTGCTCTCGCCCTGGGAATTCGTGCCCGCGGTGGGCAAAGTCGGCACAATCGAGGTAACGCCGAAAAACACCGAAATCCTCATTGGCGCCAGCCAGGAAATTACCGCCGATATCAAGAACCCCCAAGCCGCCGTTTACGACGCTCTTATTTACGTCAAACCGGAAGGCGAAGAAGAATCGTCCCAGCCGCTTGTGGGCGAAGATAAGCGCCGGCACTACAAATTCACTTTGCCCGCGGTCTTGAAAAATGTGAAATATCGCCTGGAAATCGGCGATTCGCAAACCCCCGTATATACGATCAAAGTCCGCGAAAAGCCCACCGTGGCCGAGGTGAGCGTCACATACCGTTATCCCGCATATCTCAAACGCAAAGACGATTCCTATAAGCAAAAAACCGCCGACCTCGAGGCCCCGCAGTATTCCATGGCCCAGTTGCGTATTCAACCATCCACGCCCATTGCCCAGGGTCATATCCTGTTGGAAGGCAAAGAGCTTCTGGGCCGGGTCGAGGAAAACGGCCGGCTGCTGGCTGTGGAAATGCCGCTTCTGAATAACGCCAGTTTTACCATTCATCTTGTCAACGATGCCGGTCACAGCGACCCGGACCCGCGAATCAATCGCATTGTTGTGATTCCGGACAAACCGCCCAGCGTGGAACTCCTTAAGCCGTCGCCGGAGAGCACTTCGGCCCCCGGAGCAACCGTGCCGGTTGCAATCCGCGCCGGCGACGATTATGGTGTCGATCGGATTCGGCTGGAAATGAAAGTCCAGGATCAGGATGTCTCAAGCGCCTCGCCCCAAGCGGATTCTTCCCAAGAAAAGCAAGGCGCAAGCGGCCTCAAAGGGTCAATTGCCGTTAGCGCGCCGGCGATTATCGTCAAACAATGGACCGACTTTGAAAACAGCGCCACCGTTACGCGGCAGCACAACTTGGAACTAAAGCCCGGGGAAATCCGGCCCGGGCAAACAGTTCTGGTCCGCGCATTGGCTTGGGACAAGCGGGCGATCGACAGTTGGGGATTGGACCTGAAGCCGCAAGAGTCGGCCACGCCTTGGCACGCCATTAAAATCATCGCCGAAGATGCCAAGAATTCCGCCGCCCTCGAGCTACTCGAAAGCCTGCGCGGTGACATAATGAAGATCCTCGATAAGCAGATCCATGCCCGCATTACGGGCGCGGAGATTCTCAAAACGCAACGATTGGCCGATCGAACCGCAAGTGCCGGCGACGTGCGCAGGCAACAAGTCGAGATCCAAAAATCATCCCTCGAAATCGTCAATTTCATCGGCCGATCCGATGCTGAGGAACGGCAAACCGTCAAACGGGTCCTCAACGGCCTGGCCTTCGGCGACATGCTCGCCGCCGTTTCCGATTGCGACGAACTGGTGAAGCTGAATTCGTTGGAGGAATTCAACCAGCCGGCCGTAAAGCTCCTGGCCGTGCAGGACCGCATCATCGATGTGCTGCGAAAATTGCTCGATGTTGCCCGGCATGCGGAG
>JBEKSO010000323.1:0-5321 GCA_049516935.1 Thermoguttaceae bacterium | reverse complement strand
AAAAGCCCTCGACACGTTCGCACCGTGATGAGATCTTGACACGTTCGCGCCGCGATGAGATAATGAGTGGTAATTCCATAATAGGTTACTGACGCTTTTTTTCTTTTGCCGATCCGGGAATAGATAAACGCATGGAAAAGTTCGCCATTCGGACAGACGATCTGGTGCGAGATTTCGGCAATGTTAAAGCAGTCGACTGCCTCACATTGGAAGTGCCTCAGGGAATCATATTTGGATTCTTAGGGCCCAATGGGGCGGGAAAAACGACCACTATCCGTCTATTGCTGGGTTTGATGGAGCCAAGCGAAGGACGGGCCGAGGTCTTGGGTTTCGACACTCGAACGCAAGCGGATGAGATTCGCTCTCGAACGGGCGCGCTGCTCGAACACACGGGCTTATACGAACGGCTGAGCGCCGAGGACAACCTCGAATTCTACTCGCGGATTTGGCATCTGTCGCCAGCCGAACGGCAAGCCCGAATCAAGGAACTCCTTACTCACGTGGGTTTGTGGGAACGACGGCATAATAAAGTGGGAACGTGGAGCCGCGGAATGAAACAAAAACTGGCATTCGCCAGAACCTTGCTCCATCGCCCGTCATTGATCTTCCTGGACGAACCCACGGCTGGGCTTGATCCAATTGCCGCCGCGGCGCTGCGGGATGATTTGGCGAAACTGGCCTCTCAGGAGATGGTGACCGTATTTCTTACCACTCATAACCTTGCGGAAGCCGAAAAATTATGCGGATTGGTCGGCGTGATTCGACAGGGAAAACTGCTCGACGTGGGAAGTCCTAATGAATTGCGGGCAAATAGCAGCGCGCCGCGATTGGAAGTCATCGGACGCAGCTTTTCCGATGCGCTAATGGCATCATTACGCTCACGGCCTGAGGTCGTGGACGTCGAACTTCAAGATCATCAATTATTGATTGAATTGCACAATGCTGTGGATACCGCTCCGTTGGTAAGCTTGATTGTAAGTTCCGGTGCGCAGGTTGAAGAAGTGCGCCGATGCCATGCCAGTCTGGAAGAAGTATTTTTGAACCTGATGGAGGAAGAAAAATGATAGCAGACATCAGGACGATGATGTGGAAGGAGTTGAGGGAAATTATGATTTACGGAGGCGGCCGCGGCAAGGCGGGGCTGCTGATTTTCGTGGTGGGTATCGGCGTCTTTTTACCCTTACAAATGGGACGTGATTGGATTAAATCGCCGATAATGCTGTTTCTCGGGGTCTGGATGCCGCTGGCCTTGGTGATTTCGGTAGTTGCCGATTCTTTTGCCGGGGAACGTGAGCGGCATACGCTGGAAACTTTGCTGGCAAGCCGCCTTTCGGACCGGGCCATCTTATGTGGAAAGGCCGGCGCTGCCATGGCGTACGGAGTTGGTGCGTCATGGGTCATCCTGCTGTTGGGATTGGTAACTGTAAATCTTGCCCATGGACACGGCAAACCAATCTTCTTTTCCGCAACGATGGGTTTTAGTACTATTGGATTCAGTCTACTAAATGCCGGTCTTGCAACATCAGCCGGCATTTTGGTCTCCCTGCGGGCCGCAACGGTGCGGCAGGCTCAGCAAACATTGAGCATAGTATTAATGGCATTCCTTTTCGGAGGGATTTTCAGTATTCAGGCACTGCCCGCCGAGTGGAAGGATAGTTTAGTAAAAACTTTCACAGCCGTAGGTGTTGAGCGTGCTCTTGCCTTTATGGCGTTAATACTGACTGTACTAGACGTTGGGTTATTTGCTTGGGCAATGAAAAGATTTCGACGATCGCGGTTGATTTTTGATTAACGTCGTACCACTATGTCTACCAAGACCAACCTTTGAAAACGATTCCCGACATCCATATCGAGCGGAGAGGATTCCTTGCCAAATTGACGGCCTTGTTTGCCGGCTGCGTGGCATTAGTTGCACCGGCGGCCGTAGGTATTGTAGCATTTTTAAATCCTCATAGGCAAAAAAGTCGAGCCGGCGCATTCATTCGGGTGACGAACTTCGACGCCCTGCCAGAGGATGGCACGCCGCAAAAATTTCCAGTCATCGCCGACCGTACCGACGCCTGGAACTTCTTTCCCAACGTACCGGTAGGCGCGGTCTATCTCCGCCGCGCGGGTAAGGACCGGGTCGAAGCCCTGCAAGTCGTCTGTCCCCACGCCGGCTGCTCGATAATGGTCGAACCGGCCAGGATCGAGAGAAAATTTTTCTGCCCCTGCCACGCCGCAAGCTTTGATCTGGCCGGAAAACGCCTGGATGCCGACTCGCCTAGCCCCCGCGATATGGATTCGCTGGAAACCGAAATCCGCAATAACGAAATCTGGGTGAAATTCCAGAATTATAGAACCGGCCCTGCGAATAAAATTGCACAAGGATGACTTAAAAATGTTTACAGTTCACAGTTCACGGTTCTCAGTTTAATAATCTGACTGTAAACCGTGAACTGTCAACCGTAAACAATCAACTGTGAACCATAAACCATGAACTCTCTATTGCATTGGCTTAACGATCGAATCGGTTTAACCGACGGCCTGCGACATCTGGCCGATACGCCTTTGCCCGGCGGCGCTTGCTGGTGTCGAACACTACCTGCCGCAATTTTATTCGCTTTTTGCATCCAAGCCATATCGGGCTTCTTTCTCTGGACATATTACAGCGCCGGCACGCAGAACGCCTGGGAAAGCGTGTACTATCTGCAATACAATATCGCCGGCGGATGGCTGCTTCGGGCGATTCACCATTATGCCGGCCAAATGCTGCTGGCGCTGGTGGGATTGTATTTGTTTCAGTCCATCATCCGCGGTTGGTATCGGCCGCCCCGTGAAGCCGTTTATTGGACGGCCCTATTGATGTGCCTGTGCGTTCTGGCCCTGCTCTTGACCGGCGATCTGCTGGCCTGGAGTCAAAACAGTTACGCCGCCACCCAGGTGCGGACCAGGTTCCTCCTGCTTTTGCCGGGCGTGGGCCAGTCGCTCTACAAAATCGCCATTGGCGGCCCGGAGTTCGGGCAACTCACGCTTACCCGATTCCTGGCCCTGCACATCGCCCTGTTTGCCGGCGGATTTTTCCTCCTCCTGCTGCTAAATCGGATTTGTACCCGGCGGGCAAACGCCGCTGCCCTTATTGGGCCGACCTCTGTTGGGGCGACAGTTAAACTGTCGCCCCAACAGTTGCCTACCGGTGCAACCGAGACCGTTGCACCACAAAATACCGAGCCTTACTGGCCCGGCCAGGCTTGGCGTAATGCTGTAGCAGGTTTAATAGTGCTTGGAGCAGTTTTGATTTTGTCCCTGCAACACGGCGCATCGGGCGATCATGCGGGCGTGGCCATCGGCTCGCCGGCCGACCTCGATCCAGCCAATTATTACGCCGCCGCCCGGCCCGAATGGGCCTTCCGCGGCCTGTACGAATTCTCACAGCTTTTCCCCGGCGAAAAGGCCATCGTGCCCATCTTCATTGTGCCCGGCCTGATACTGGTTTTCTTTTTGCTAGTGCCCTTTATTGGTCGAATAAGAATTGGGCATTATTTCAATATCGCCATGACCCTGGTTTTGCTCTCCGGCCTGGTTTTTCTTTCCTATCGCTCGTTTGCCAAAGATGCCGCCGATCTTTACCAACAAAATGCCCTCGCCCAGCAGCGGTGGCAAGCCGATCGAACTATTCAGCTTGTCCGGGCAAAGGGCATTCCCGCCACCGGGGCTTTGACCCTCTTGCGCAATGACGAACTGACACAGACACGCAACGTCTTTAAACAACAATGTGCTATTTGCCACAATGCCCTGGATCAAAACGGGCTGGGAATAATGGCCTTAGAACCTTCCGCTCCGAACTTGTACGGCTTTGCATCAAGAGATTGGATCGCCGGATTGCTCGATCCAAAAACGATCGTTGGTCCCGATTATTACGGCGGTACTAAACTCCGCAAAGGCGACATGCCTAATTTCGTCAAGGAAAACCTCGGCTCAAAATTAGATGAAGAGGAGAAGAAAAATCTTCAAAAGGTGATCATCGCCTTATCGGCCGAGGCCCAATTGCCCTCGCAGCAAAAGATCGATGCCCAAGATGCCGGCATTATCGAGGAAGGCCGCAAATTACTGGTCGAAGATTTCAGTTGCACCGACTGCCACAAGTTCCACGACAAAGGCAAGCTGGGCGATGCGCCCGAGTTGACAGGCTATGGTTCCGCCCAATGGACCGCCGCCATGATCGGCGATCCCAAGTCAAAACGCTTCTTTGGCAAGAACAACGACCGCATGCTCTCTTATGCCGAAACCAGCGACCCGGCAAAAAATATCCTTTCCCAGCAATCCATCCGTTTTCTCAGCGATTGGCTCCGCGGCCAGCCGTTCGAATCGGAAACCAAAAAGTAACTACAATAAAATAATCCACACGGAGTCACGGAGTACACGGAGAAACAAAACAACTTTTTATTACGAAAATCCGAAAGCGCGAAAGCAAAAATATATTTTTTTATTAATATTTCGTGTTTTCGTTTTTTCGATCTTTCGTGATTAAATGGAGAGATTTTTAAGCCTTTTTTATTTCCGGCATTTTTAATACCATCTTTCTTGAAAAATACCGTTCCTCCGTGTTCTCCATGTCTCCGTGTTGATCGCCAGCTTCACAAATATCCCCATCTTATCTATATTTCCGCCAAGCCATTCCGTTGGCCGGTAAATCTTACGGAATCGCTACAGTTTACCAGGTTTCTGACCGATTTTATCAACACCATGTGGTGCCAACACTGTCAACAAGACGTCCCTGCTATTGCAAGTTCGGGCGAGAGGAAGTTTTGCTGTCCGCGATGTGGCGAGGCTGTAGGCGGCCAATGCCCATCGGACGCGGGCGCAATAACACCCCCATCCGATTCGCCGCCGGTGTCCGTTTGTGATGAGGATATGCCGTCTTACGACTGTTGGGAATTCGACGATCAGTTATGGCGCATCGCCCAGGCATTGCAGGTTGACACAGCCCCCGATCATCGCCGGAAAAAAGGCGACGTGCATGAAGCGATCCGACACGATCAAGCTCATGATGCTCTAAATCCGCGTCACGCGCCGCCAATGCCGGTTTCGCATCAGCGGAAATCTAAAATCCATCGCGGCGGCATTGGCGATTCGTTGCTAGCACTTCTGATTTGGGCGGCATTGTCGCTGGGGACGGCCGCCTTGGTCTGCGGCGGCATCTTGTTGGGTTGGTCGCTTTGGACCGGGCGCGGCGAGTTGTGGAAAATCGGTTTGCCCATCGCCGCCGGCGGCCAGATTTCCCTGTTGATCGGCCTCGTGCTTCAGATCGACCGCTTCTGGCACGACAACCATCGGACCGT
>JBEKSO010000322.1:0-5330 GCA_049516935.1 Thermoguttaceae bacterium | reverse complement strand
GTCTAAGGGACTCTAACAAAACCTCCCCTCTCCCTTTGGGAGAGGGGCTAGGGGTGAGGGCGTTCGTGAAAGTGTAGTAGGTTTTGTTAGAGTTCTTAAATTGTTTCATATGTATTGTTTTGCCTTTCTTAGTGTTCTTAGTGTTGAAAGCGAGGGAGGCGGGCGGTGATATTTACGCGGTGCGGTCCTCGCTCACAACCCCTGGATTGCGCTCAGGTTGCGTCCAGCAGATCCCTATTTCCTATCCTCCGTGCGGGTTGCCCTTCATGGTAGCATGGAACCTGGTGCTGTGCGAGTAGTAGTCAATAGGCATCGAATTGCCGACGCCGACTTGCGGACCGCCTTAGAGCGGGTATGCAAGCGGGCAGGTGTCCAGTTGTGGGAACCTGCGATGATGGTTGTTGCCATTGCCGGCCTCGTGATAAGGGCTTTCGGGCAAGAAAACGAATGCTCCCGGTATGCTGAGCGGCGGGCCGAGTGGATTCTCCCCAAAGTCTTGATGGAACTGATGAGGCATGAAAGCATCGGCAGCACAAGGCGATTCTATGTCGGCCAGAATGCCCAGCGGACGGCAGACGCGGCATGGGCGGCTTATGAAACGGTCCAAGCCCGTCAACAGTCTGGGAAAATGATCGGCCCTGTCAACACTTCTGTCAACAGTCAGGCCCCGGCGGTCCCCGCGGCCGAGTCAGAAAACGAAACAAGCCCTTGCGATACAAGGGCTTGTGAAAGCTGGGGAATAAGGATTTGAACCTTAACTAACTGATCCAGAGTCAGTCGTGCTACCGTTACACCATTCCCCAAGGTTTTTCACTTCTGCGGATTATTTACTTTGTAGATTCTTCGCTTCGCTCAGAATGACGTGTTTTCTTCGCTCCGCTCAGAATGACGTTTTTTCTTCGCTTCGCTCAGAATGACGTTTTTTCTTCGCTTCGCTCAGAATGACGTTTTTTCTTCGCTTCGCTCAGAATGACGTGTTTCTTCCTTCTTCGCTTCGCTCAGAATGACACGTTTTGGGGAAGGTTTTAATCCACCCCTCCCCCTATATGGCTGGGAAATCGCGCCATATCCACCTTCTAAGCCTAGATATCCAGCCGGTTTCCGTCAAGAGCGGATGCCCGGCAGTTGAGCTTTTCATGCTTTATATCTAAAATCTTTAGGCTGATAATTAAAATCTCTTATTCTGATAACTGATAACTGATAACTGACAACCGATAACTGAAAACCGATCATGGCAATACTCCTTGCCTTGCAGGGTCCAAGTCCCGGACAAATCCTTTCCCTGGACGGACCGGCTGCCGTTCTCGGCCGGCATCCGGGCTGCGATATTGTCTTGGAGTCCGGGTCGGTCAGCCGGCAGCATGCGCGGATCACCAACATCGAGGGCAACTACTATATCGAGGACCTGCACAGCCGCAACGGCACGCTGGTCAACGGCCGATTGTTGACTGGGCGGCAGCTGCTCAAGGAAAACGACGAAATCGGCATCTGCGAATTGTCGTTCGACTTCCACTTGAATCCGCCGATGCCCAGCGACACGCCTTCCGCAAGTTCAAAGACCCAGGCCCTCCAAGGCGCTACAATCGTCGACGATGAGGAAGTTTCCTCGGGCTCCACGATCATGTCCCAACTGGACGTATCGAGCGGATTGACGGGCATGCGTTTGCAGGTCAACACCGAGGCCAAGCTCAAGGCCCTTTTGGAAATCAGCCGGAGCCTGGGCCGGGCGATCGGAATGGTCGACGTGCTGCCCAAAATTCTCGACAGCCTTTTCAAAATTTTCATCCAGGCCGACCGGGGATTCATCGTGCTCTTGGAACCGCAATCAGGCCGGCTGGTGCCCAAGGCAATCAAGTACCGTCGCTCCGAAGACACGCAAAGCGTAAAAATCAGCCGCACCATTATCAATAGCGTGATCGCCTCGAAACAGGCGGTCCTCTCGGCCGACGCCGCCTCGGACGAGCGCTTCGACATGGCCGAGAGCATCGTCGACTTTCGCATCCGCTCGATGATGTGCGCCCCGCTTATAACCGGCGAAGGCAACGCCCTGGGCGTGATCCAGATCGATAGCCTGGATTCGCGGAGCCGTTTCAATCGCGAAGACCTGGACGTATTGGCCAGCGTGGCCTGCCAGGCGGCCTTCGCCGTG
This sequence comes from Thermoguttaceae bacterium, assembly GCA_049516935.1. Taxonomy (GTDB): domain Bacteria; phylum Planctomycetota; class Planctomycetia; order Pirellulales; family Thermoguttaceae; genus JBEKIK01. Next base: position 3,181 of record JBEKSO010000322.1, on the reverse strand, counting down.
GAAAACGCCCAATTGCACGAATCGGCACTCCGCGATCAGGCCATCAAGCGCGAATTGGCCGTGGCCCACGAAGTGCAGCGCGGTTTCCTGCCCGCCGAATCGCCCAACCTGGCCGGCTACGATTTTTTCGAGTTTTACGAATCGGCCCACGCCCTGGGCGGCGACTACTACGACTACGTGCCGCTTTCCGGAGGCCGCTTGGCGGTGGTCCTGGGCGACGTGTCGGGAAAAGGCATATCGGCCTCGCTGTTGATGGCCAAGCTCTCGGCCGAAGCCCGCTATTGCCTGGCCAGCGAGCCCCTGCCCGCCGACGCCGTTACCAAATTAAACCGCGTGTTCTGCGGCAGCGGTTGGGAGGACCGATTCGTGACCCTAGTCTTGGCCGTGCTCGATCCGTTTGCCCATCAGGCCACTATCGTCAACGCCGGTCATATGCCTCCTCTTTTGCATCGGAGTAAAGATTCCATCGAACCGGTGGGCGGTGAAATCTCGCATCTGCCGCTTGGGGTCGATATTCAAACGGCTTATGAACAATGCGTCATACCCTTGCAGCCCGGCGATTCTCTTATTCTCTATACCGACGGCATCACTGAGGCCATGAACGCCGGCGACGAACTCTACACGCACCAACGCCTGATTACCCGTCTGGCCGCGGACACCGACAGCGTGGCCATGCTCGGCCGGCGGATCCTCGACGACGTCCGCTCTTTCGTAGGCAGCCGCCAGCAAAGCGACGATATGTGCCTGGTATGTGTTGGCCGGCGAAAAGAAGGATGAGGGATGAAGGATGAAGGATGAATTAATATCCTGAAATAAAATAGCCATTTTTAACGGTGATTTTCATTCGTTTAGCCGCGACCCGTAGGGGAGTGTATTTTTAATGGAAAATTACACATGATTTCCAATAACAATTCCCCGGATAGTCTCAGGTTACTGAAAATTAACAACCAAAAATTTCAAAGAAACCGCTTGCGTTTTCGCACTTTACAGTCAATAAATAAGAATCCCGACCCGAATGGCACTTGAACTTTTGTAAGTGATTTGAGAATAAGTACCAAGTAATGCTATCACAGCAATGATATCACAGACGCGTATTCTTCCGAGGATAGTTTCAATTTCACAATCAGAGGCACATCACGAAGGGTCTCTTTCGTAAGGTCGGAAACCATTTTGTGGCAGCAATGCTATGACAGCGTACTTAACCGATGAAACCAAAGGAAGTTACAAAAGTTCAAGTGCCATTCGACTACCGACCCCTTTATCCCTTTATCCTTTTTTCAGCCAAGAACGGCTTGAAGTGAGTCATGGTTGATAAAGCTAAGCTATTCAAAGATTTTCGGATTCCCACGGAGGATGGCGTTTCACTTCATGCCAAAGCGATGTTTCCAAAACCGACCGTAGAACCTCGGCGGGTTATGTTTATATCGCCGTTGGTCGGCGCGGGGGCGGTGCAATCGCTATTGATCTATCGAAACTTTACGCGGCGAGGTTCTATACTCCTTTCGTTCGAGTATCGAGGTCATGCTCAATCGACCGGAACCTTTGAATTCGACAAGACGATTACCGATGTCCGTGACGCCCTTATTTGGTCTTGGAATTACGCCAACCAACGAGGCCTGCCTCTTCACGGATTTGCAGCATGTTTCGGCACGATTCCCTTGCTCGCCCAGTTTGGAAATTACGGTTGCGGGTACTTGTTGCAATCGGTAAGCACGGTATCCGGACTCTTTCATCTGAATCAGGTCTTCTCGATCGCTGACTCTGCCATCATCTTTTCCCGATATTACGGCCGGCAGTTAAGCGCGGAAGAATTTTCACAGGGAATCGCGGAAAACCGTTTCGATTGGAATGGAGACATATTCCGGCAAGCATTGCTGGAATACCTCACGGGCGTGTTCCCCGAGTTACGCATCGGATTGGATTTTTTCGAGGAACTCCCCTATCGGAATGTCCGCATCCAGCAAACGCTTTCGCAACTCCTAACGGCTCGATATCTGGAGGGAATGCAAATTCCCGCGGATATTCCCTGTAATGTTTTCGTGGGCAGAAACGACGATATCATGTCCTTGCAGACTGCGGAAGGCCGCCGTGTTTATGCGGAGCACGTCAGGTCCATCGTTCCCCATGCCGAAATACACGAACGCGAGTTCGACCACTTTGGTCGCGGCATCGAGCACGATATGGTAATCGAAGATCTTTGCGACATTTTCGAACGATACGACGCTTCGCCGGTGCCGCCGCCGCATTATCAAAAGACAGTTCCGGAAAGCCAGTTCCGGGAGCCAGTTCCGGGGAGGCCACCAGTTCCGAACCAGTTCCGGAAACCAGTTCCGCAGTTCCAGGGAGCAGTTCCGGGGACGCCATACTTAATTCCGCGCGAATGCCGCTGATGGCTTGTCTAGAATTGCATGGTTGAGCAAATCAAATATTATGTACGGATAATATGTTCTGATAAATAGCCAGTTTTTACAATTGAAATTGTGCCACCCAGTTTGCTAGAATTAGTCCTGCCATAATCGCGCAATCAACCAAACATACGCATCAAGAGTCGGCAATAGACAGCGTCAGATCGTGAAAAAATCGAAGTTTAATACCCAAAAAAAGTAGTTCCCACTGGATAAGAACAGTTGGCGGAACAGAACTAAATCTTGGAAAAACTGAAAGTAATAATCACCTACTATCTATCATAAACCATTAATTAATAGTGGGCAATAAATTGCCCATCCTTCACTATCCTCTAAACCCTAACCCCTTTCATCATGCCTTCCACGATCCGTTACCTGGTCTTCGATACCGAAAGCGTCGCCGACGCGGAATTGGTGGCCAAGCTGCGTTATGCCGGGCAGTCGCTTTCGCCGGCCGAGGCGGTGCGACGCTATCGCGACGAATTGATGCAAAAATACGAGAGCGATTTTATTCCATACAGTTTTCAGTTGCCCATATCGGTGGCCGTGGGCAAGGTGACGGCCGATTTCCGCCTGGATGACGTGGTGGTCCTGGACGAACCCCAATTCCGCCCTCATGTTATTACGGAAAATTTCTGGCGGGGCTGGGAAAAGTATCGCCGGCCCACGCTGGTCAGCTTCAACGGCCGCGGTTTCGACCTGCCGCTCTTGGAGTTGACCGCCTTTCGTTACGGCATTAGCGTGCCCGGCTGGTTCCAAACCGCGGGCAAGTCGTA
>JBEKSO010000321.1:0-5361 GCA_049516935.1 Thermoguttaceae bacterium | reverse complement strand
GCCCATCTACGAGAATCCAATATTTTCGGGTCTGCCGATCAAGATCGTCAATCCGGCCAGCAGCGGTGTGACCTTGAGTTACTCGCTGAACGGCGCGGTCTACTCGATTCCGCCGGGCTTCAGCCAAACCCTGGTCGCGGACCGTCTGTGGACGATTCAGTTCAGCCGGGGCGCGGGATTCGGCGACGCCCAATACGGATTGGATTCGGGTGTGTACACGTTCGGCTCCTCGGACCACGGTTGGGAACTGTATCACTCGGCGCTGGTGGATTCGGCTCCGCTGGGAGGCTCGTTAAATCCGACGCCGCTTCAATCGGCCCCGGTCAATAATCCGCTGCCGGGCGCCGCAACAGTGACATCGCCGCCGACTGCCGCAACCGCGATACAGCCGCCGACTGCCGCAACCGCGACACCGCCGCCGGCTGCCACAACCACGACACCGCCGACTGGCGCCGCAACCCCGTGACACAGCCGCACTAGTACGCGGCCAGAGCTAATGCCGTGAGTTTAGTTGGGGTGACAGTTGCACTGTCACCCCAACGTGGTAATGCAAGGAACACCCCAACATACACAACAAAAAGGTTGGCCGCGCACTAGCGGATCGTGGAGGTCTACGGTGACGTCATAAAGGTTCTTCAAAGCCTGCTTTAGTCGCTCATTTTATCAGGAGCATCGACCGTGAAGCGTCTGCCTTTCATTCTTGCCTTTTTCGCGGCCGGACTATGCGCGGCGACGATATGTCGCGCGGCCGAGCAACCCAAGCATCTGGCCGCGGCGATCGACCTTCTCGGGCGCCTCGATCTGCAGAACACCAGCTATCGACACGGCGAGCCGCAGGTCACGTGGCAAGGAGTATGCCAATCGCATACCGATTGCAGCGGCTTGCTCGATGCACTGCTGATGCACTGCTACGGCTACAGCCCCGACGACTACAAGCGGTGGTTCGACTCGCACCGGCCCAGCGCTAGGCGGTATCACGATGCGATCGTCGGGGAGCGGGGCTTCCGCGAAATCCGGCTGCTTTCCGAGGTTCTGCCGGGCGACGTCCTGGCAGTGAAATACTTGAACCGCACCGACACCACGGGCCATATCATGCTGGTGGCTGATCGGCCGCGCCGCATCGCGCCCGTGGAGCCGGTGATGGCCCAGACCGAGCAATGGGAAGTGCCGGTGATCGACAGCAGCCACTCCGGGCACGGCCCGACCGACACCCGCTATCGCCGCGGTCCCAACGGCAAGGATCACGAGGGCATGGGCTCCGGCGTGTTTCGGATCTACAGCGACGCGGAAGGCCGGGTGGCGGGCTTTTCCTGGAGCACCACCAGGGCCTCCAAGTTCGTCGCCCCCGACGACGAGCACTTGGTTATCGGCCGGTTTATCCCGGGCTTCAAACCGTGATGGGACGGTTGACAAAAGGAACAGAAAAGAGGTCGGATGCAATACTGTTCGGCTCTATTATTGTGCACCGCGTCTAAATCGCCCGGGCAGGGGAGAAAATGGTTTGGGAATTTTCCAGATCGGCCTTGGTCAGGATGAGAGGGCCTCTTTTAGCCGAGGGGATTTCAACTGCCGCCACCAATGTCGCGCAAGGCTTCGCCACCCCGGCCCCCTGCCCGCTCCTTGCGGCGAAACCGTCCCGTATCGCCGCTTGAGCTGTTCGTAAATGCACGTCGGGGCGTAGACGGCGTCGGGGTCCAAATGCTCTCGCCGCCACCGCGAGTTCCAGAGGTGGACCGCGTAGCAGTCGCGTGGAAGATGCTCTGCCGAAATAAACTGCCACACGTTCCAATAATCTATGGGGTAGAAGGCATCCGGGTCCAATATCAGCACCGGCACGCCCGCCGCGCCAACCGCTTCGGCCATGAGCCGCGGGCCGATCTGGCCCCAGACGATCTGCGAGCGATCGACTTTCCGGCATGCCTCCCAGCAATACGCCATTAAAGGGCTGCCCGGCGGTGCTTTGATCAATGCGTTGTTAGGCCGCCATCGGCCGTCCGGCGATCGTTCGTTGCCTAGCACGTGCAGGTCGTCGTAGTCCAGCGGGCGCAGGCAGACGCTGTCGAGGTCCGTCCACCAGCCGCCGCGCTCCAAGAGCAGCTTGTAGCGGAAGCAATCGGAAAAGGCGGCATAACTCCCTTTGCCATATCCTCTTCGGCAGCAGAAGATCTCGTCGGCGGACAGGATTTCTTCGCCCCGGCGAACCGTGGTCCCTTGGGGAATGTTCTCCACATCCTCGTAGGTATAAAGGTGGAAGCTATAGCCCTGATCTAGGTAAGAACGGATGGAGAGTTGCTCCATGACGGAGAGGCGTTTTCCCAACCAGAGCGACTGCAAAATGTCTGTCCTCATCCCGGCATTTTCCCCACAAGCGTCACCCCATATTTATATCGGTCAAGGCATGGGTGGGCAGGCATGAGAATCCGCAAAGCAGATAAAGTTTGCGCAATTTACCTGGCCGACGGGTTCACTTGGCAGAAAATGTTGACATTGATCGTCAATTCCGATTCGTTTGACGGGAAGGACACGGTTTCCATTTTCTCCGGCAAATTGGGCTTGGGTTTCGGGCGTGCCGCTTAGGCCGTGGGTGTATTCAGATCATCCTGTTTTGCATACTAAACATATGAATAGTTTATGAGGCCCGTTTTTGAATAATAAAATCCGTTGTTATTGGGTTAATGTACTGGACTAGGATGGGGGCGTGGAACTATAATTCTGACATATTTGGCTCAACCTATTGGGATTACATTCCGGGTCCTTTCTTTAGGAGGATAGCCAATCATGAGCGACCGGCCTCTGACGGTTTGGGAGCAAGCCCGGTTAAAGGGCTACTCTCGTCGCGATTTTCTCAAGTTCTGTAGTTGGCTGGCCGTATCGGCCGGCATTCCGGCCAGTGCAATCGGCGAGGTGGTTCGGGCCATGGACACCAAGTCTCGGCCGCCGGTAGTGTGGTTTCACTTCCAGGAATGCACTTGTTGCAGCGAGTCGTTCATCCGTTCGTCGCACCCGATGGTTGCCGACATTCTACTGGACAAGATCTCGCTGGACTACACCGAGACATTGCAGGCCGCGGCCGGCAAACAAGCCGAAGAGTGCCTGCACGACACGATGAAAAAATACAAAGGCCAGTATCTGATGCTGGTGGAAGGGGCGGTACCCCTGACAGACGGCGGCATCTACTGCTGCATCGGCGGAAGGACGGCGCTGGATATCGTCAGGGAAGCGGCAGCCGGAGCCAAGGCGATCGTATGCTGGGGCAGTTGCGCGAGCAACGGCTGCATCCAGGCCGCCAATCCGAATCCGACCGGCTCGACTCCCATCCACAAGGTCGTCTCGGGGACGCCGATCGTCAATGTGCCGGGCTGCCCGCCCATCGGCGATGTGATGGCCGGCACGATTGTTTACCTTTTGACGTTCGACCGCATTCCGCACCTGGACCAACTCGGCCGGCCAAAGGCGTTTTACTCGCGGCGGGTCCACGACAGTTGCTACCGGCGTCCGAATTACGACGCGGGCCTGTTCGTGGAGGCCTGGGACGACGAAAACGCCAAGCGCGGCTACTGCCTTTACAAGATGGGCTGCCGGGGGCCGGTTACGTATAACGACTGCGGCATCACGCGCTGGAACAACGGCGTGAGTTTCCCGATCCAATCGGGTCACGGGTGCATCGGTTGCAGCGAGGCGAGCTTCTGGGACAACGGCCCGTTCTATCGGCACCTGCCTTCGTTCCCGGGTTTTGGCATCGAAACCACCGCGGACAAGGTGGGCATGACGATTGCGGCGGTAACGGCCGCCGGCATAGCCGGGCATGCCATACTTACCAACGTTCGCAAGCAAAAGCTGATCCAAGAGGGGATCGAGCAAAGCAGCCCATCATCTTCAAGCAGTGAAGGAGAGAACTGATGGCCGACCGAATTGTCGTTGACCCGGTCACCCGCATCGAGGGTCATCTGCGGATCGAGGCGGAAGTGAAGGACGGGAAGATCGCCGACGCTTACAGCGCCGGCACGATGGTGCGCGGTTTCGAGAAAATCCTGAAAGGGCGCGATCCGCGCGATGCCTGGGCGTTTTGCGAACGGGCCTGCGGAGTATGCACGACGGTGCATGCGCTTGCGTCGGTGCGCACCGTCGAGGACGCCTTGGGAATCACCGTGCCGCCGAACGCCGAACTGGTGCGCAACCTGATGTTCTGCACGCAGTACATGCAGGATCACGTGGTTCACTTCTATCATTTGCACGCCCTGGACTGGGTGGACGTTGTGAGCGCTTTGAAGGCCGACCCGGCCAAGACTTCCGAGATTGCCCGAAGCATATCGAGTTGGCCGAAGACATCGTCGAAATACTTCGGCGACGTGCAGGCCCGGCTGGCCGCCTTCGTCAACAGCGGTCAACTGGGGATCTTCGCCAATGGGTATTGGGGCCATCCGGCGTATAAGTTGCCCCCGGAAGTGAATTTATTGGCCGTGGCCCATTATCTCGAGGCCCTGGAGTGGCAAAAGGAGGTCGTCAAGATCCACACGATCTTCGGCGGGAAAAATCCGCACCCGAACTACCTGGTGGGCGGGATGCCCTGCGCGATCAATATCGACGAGGCCAACGCGCTGAACTCCGATCGGCTGGCTTTCGTGGGCGCGCTTCTGGACCAGGCCAAGGAATTCGTGGAAAAGGTTTACATTCCCGATCTGCTTGCAGTGGCCGGATTTTACAAGGATTGGGCGTCCATAGGCGGCGGACTCTCGAATTACCTGGTATACGGCGATCTTCCCACGAACGGCTACGGCGATCCGTCCAAGTTCAAATTCCCCCGCGGCGCAATACTCGGCCGCGATCTGAGTAGGGTATACGAAATCGACGGGCGCGATCCGGCTCAGGTTCAGGAGTACGTCGCCCGCTCGTGGTACGAATATTCGGGCGGGGACGCTGAAGGCAGACATCCCTGGGAGGGCGAAACGAATTTAAAATACACCGGACCGTTCCCGCCCTACACTCATCTCGACGTAGATGCCAAGTACAGTTGGCTGAAGACGCCGCGATGGAAGAACAATCCCATGGAGGTCGGTCCGCTGGCCCGCTTGCTGGTGGCCTATGCCTCCGGCTCGGGCGAGGTGAAGGAGGAGGTCGACGCAGCCCTGAAGGCGCTGGACGTGCCGATTACGGCCTTGTTCTCCACGCTGGGGCGCACGGCAGCGCGCGGTCTGGAAACGAAGCTTATCGCGCGCTGGGCCAAGGAATTTCACGCACAACTGCTGAGCAACATCAAGAATGGCGACTCGCGGATGTTCGACGGCTCGCGATGGGACCCGGCGACGTGGCCCGCGGGAGTGATAAAAGGCGTCGGCCTGAGCGAGGCGCCGCGCGGCGCAT
>JBEKSO010000320.1:0-5386 GCA_049516935.1 Thermoguttaceae bacterium | reverse complement strand
ACAGGAGTTGATCGACAAGGCCGCCGCGCGGCCGGACTCGTTTGAGCGTATCCCTCATTGCCTGGACTCGTTTGTGAATCCTTTAAAACATTTCTCAACGCTGAAACAGATTTAGAGATTGTCCAACATGTTCGCGCTGAAAAAAATACTCTAAGCAGTTAGAAAAAACGGTTGATGAAGTTTTAGCGGAAGAAGTTGTCATTCCGGTCTTACAATAACACTCGTCGTCGGTCGCAGTGTGCCGCGCAGCAAACAGCGACAGTTTGATAATGGTGGCTAAGGTAATTGGCCTGTTTTCGCCATGCCACAGATGTTCTCCATGCTTCTCTTTTTTGCTCTTGGTGCTTCTTGTGGTGCCATAAAATTTTCCCCTGAATTGCCGCGAATTTCCCCGGATTGCCGTAAATCGCCATTTCGGGCCAAAACGAATGCTTTCGTAAGTGTTGACAACCTTTGCAGATAGCCGTAAAATTTTCCTCTATATTCCTCTAATGTGTAAAAGTGTATCTAGATTCCTCTAAATGCACTTATTTGCCGAGTTGATGAAAATTTGTCCCCGTAGCTCAATTGGATAGAGCGTCGGCCTCCGGAGCCGAAGGTTTCGTGTTCGAATCACGACGGGGATACTTTTACTATTCCGCCGCCGGTGCAGAAAAGTTAATGCCGCGAGATGATTTTTGCGAGGCTCCGCGCACTATTCTTAAGTCGATTGAGCCTCTAACAAAATGAGGACAAGCACCCTTTCGTAATCCTTATTTCAGCAACGCCGGACGGATTACCGGGAAATCAGCGGATTTGTGAAGTGAGTTTACCCCTTGGTCCGGATCATTTTGTCAGATTCGCCGTCTCTGTCGGCGAGGAGACGGTATTCGGCGTAGATAGGGCGTTTGAAGGGAATTGAGCAGCCACTGCCAATTCCAGGAGTTCGGCCCGGGATTTTACCCGCAGTTTTCTCATCATTCTGGCTCTGCGATCTTCGACGGCTCGAATGCTCAAGTCCAGGTCGGCGGCAATCATTTTGTTGGTCTTTCCGGCAACGACCAGGTCCATCACACCTCGTTCCGCCGCAGTGAGATTTTCCAGCCGGCGATCGACCTTGCTTTTTAGTTCTCGGACCCGCCATTTTTCCTCATCCAGCCTGATTGCCTTCTGTATGTTGTCGCACAGCTCTTGTATGCGGAAGGGTTTTTCCAGGAACTCGATTGCGCCTAGTTTCATGGCCTCCACGGCGGTGCGCACGTCCGAGTGTCCGCTAATGATCACCGTCGGCAGCGTAATGCCGGCCGCGGCCATGTGCTTTTGCAATTCCAGGCCGCTCATGTCCGGCATTATTACATCGAGGATCAGACATGCCGGGCCGCTGGGTTTATAGGACTTAAGGAATTGACTTCCGGAAGAAAACGACTTGACCTTGAGACCGATCAATTGGATCACCTCGGTAAGAGATCGGACAATGGGCTCATCGTCATCGACGATAAAGACGGTGGGTTCGCGCTTCATGTTACCGGTGCCTAGTTATAGAAAGCAGTGTAATGTCAAAGGGATCGCCTTTGTGGACAATACACACGCCATAACTTAAGCTGCCCACCGTGTGTAACAATGCTCGACTTTTTAAAGCCTAGCCGTATTTCTCCTTTAAACTTAGAGCGGGAGTATAGAAGTTATAAAACAACACGTCAACATTACTGTGGAGAGTGTTATACCCCCTTACAAATACAAATCGATAATAACGATTAATCGATAATAACGATTAGCCGCCAACCGTAATCTATTTGGATGTGGGTTTTCGGGAAATTCAAAAAGTTATAAATGCCGGTGATATCAGGAGTTGTGATCTTTTGTCAGCACAATTTTACATTAGAGGGGGAAAGGTCTGAATTGGGTTTACACTACATATTCGGTTAATTTGTGGTAATACAGCAGTAAAACCACGCCTCCTAACTTTTCAATTGCCTAACTTGTTGAGAAAACGCAAGTTAGATCTTTAAAAAACAACCATGCCGGCATCCCGGTCGCTTGTGTTTGACGCATCCCTGGATGTGGCCTAATGTTTAATATACGTGGTGATACCACAGTTTTTACGTCAACATGCCGATAATCGGTTATTGGATGTACTATCACAGGGGCTGATGATGGAAACCGAATCCGGTCTTGTCGTTTCCCGAAAACTGTATATTGAAAAGACTCCTCACCTGACGGCCGGCATGGCCCGCAGCCTGCTGGCGATGCGGTTCGACATCCAAGGGAACATCGATCGATTGTTAAAGGAATTGCGAGAACAAGCCGAAGCCGGCCGTCAGGCCGGTTATGAAGGCATCGGGAGTCTCTGCCAATCCATGGAAAATTGCGTCCTTAAAATTGGCCCTCAGGTCGAAAAATCGCTATTAGAGACGGCGATTTCAATTCTAATGGAAGCCTGCCGGGTAATTGAACGGCACGTTGAGATGATTTCAGGTATGGCAATACCTGCCGGCACAAACTGAAAGCGTGACTGAAATCGGCAATGCCCGCAAAACTGAGGGGCAGCAGCGCGGGCGTTGCCGACTATTTCTTACGAAAACATCGGCGGATTAAACGCCAACTCCAGCGCTTTGCCCAAATCGTCGTGTTGCCCTTCAAATACCCCGAACTCTTCGTGCGATGGTTGGCGCTGCTATCTTTGGCGTCATCGCCTGCTTGCCGTGCAATTGACGGCCAAGCCCTGCAAAATTAACCATCCATAAAATGACGGGACTGTACAGATTTTTGTGCCGGGGTGAAGTGGCAAGGCCATCTTGGCCGTGTTTCTTTATGGACTGGACGTTCGTGCCACCGATTGACACAAAAATTCTTACTGCCCCAAAATGACACCGGCACTCCGCCTGGGTATGATTTGTAATTGATGGCGGTATATGCCCTACTTAAGATGCATATCTAACCACCACTTCAGTTCGTTCTGTCAGGAACGGCACGCGGTCGCAACATATTAGCTCTAAAGTAGTTAAGATCGTTGTCTATGGGCATGTGGCACGGACCGGCATCATCTTTTTTTACATTATTCACTTCCTATTTGCGAATATTTGCCAACAATTCGCGACCTCATAGAAATGAGATCGGCATGTCCATTAATGCAAAGAAGTTGAATAACGTTGTAACTCTTGATATATTTAATAGATATTAACTATTTTTTACTTACGCTTACGGAGATGTTTCTGTGTTGCAACTAAGGCATATGGATACCGCGGCCGGCGTAGTGCTGGCAATTGCCATGATTTGTTTTGCGGGATGCTGGAAATCCGCGCCGGTCATGATCGAGCCGCCGCCTGAAGTGACCGTCGGCAATCCGGTGGTCCGCGAGGTGACCGACTATTTCGAGTTTCCCGGCCAGACGTGTGCGGTGGGAGAGGTGGAAATCCGCGCCCGTGTTACCGGTTATATCGTCAAGGTGAATTTCGAGGACGGGCAGGAAGTGAAGAAGGGCGATCTGTTGTTCGAGATCGACCCGCGGCCATACCAGGCGGCATTGGAGCGCGCCCAAGGCGAGTCGACTCGATTAAAGGCCGTGCTGGAAAAGGCTAAGGCGGACCTGGCGCGATCAGACCGGCTGCGCCCCTCGGGTGCGATCAGCGAGGACGAGTATGAACAGCACGTGGCCCAACTCGCAATCGCCAAGGCCTCGATTCAAGAGGCCGAAGCCGCGGTCCGTGACGCGCAGTTGAACCTTGAATTTACAAAGGTGGTTTCGCCCATCGACGGCCGCGTCAGTAGGGCCAGAATCACGGAAGGAAACCTGGTCCAGCCGGGCACGGGCGATGCGATGGTGCTCACAAAAGTTGTCACCGTGGATCCGATTTACGTCTATTTCAATATCGACGAGTCCGCGTTGCTCCGCTACGTTGATCGCAAGTGGCAATCGGGCGAGGCCGCACATCCCAGCCGTATCAAGGACCAAGACATTCCCGTGGAAATCGCCCTGGCCAAAGACGACGGCTTTCCCCACAAGGGAATACTGGACTTCATTGATAATCAAGTCGACTCGAAGACGGGAACAATCCGGGCCCGGGGTAATTTGGAAAACTCAAAGCAATACCTGACTCCCGGGCTTTTCGTACGAGTTCGGATTCCCTTCGGAAAACCGCGCCAGGCCTTGATGATAAGCGAGCGCGCGATCGGCACCGACCAGAGGCAAAAGTACCTGCTCACGGTGAATAACAAAAACGTCGCGGAATATCGCCCAATCAAGCTTGGATTATCGCAGAACGGCCTGCGCGTGGTTGAATCGGGGATCCAAGCCGATGACCGGGTGATCGTCAACGGATTGCTCCGCGTACGTCCCGGCATGACTGTCAGCCCGCATACGGAAGATAAAAGCATCGCGGCGGCCTCGCCTGCCGATGTGCCCAAATCGGAAAAACCCGGCGCAGAGCAAGCGACCGCCAACTAACGCCTCTTTCCCGATATCGTTGACTGTGGGATTATGGCATTGAGCAGGCCCGCATAAGCGCGGGCATGGCGCCTAATTGATAACAACTTACTGGATATAGCACCTGGGAAACCGCCGGCGATGTTTTCACATTTCTTCATCGATCGCCCCATCCTTTCCTCGGTGCCGTCGATCATCATCACCCTGGTCGGTCTTGTGGCGGTGTTCACGCTGCCGGTGGCGCAGTATCCCGAGATTACTCCTCCCACGGTTCGAGTCAACTGCGTTTATCCCGGCGCCAACGCGCAAGTGGTGGCCGACACCGTTGCCGCGCCCATCGAACAGCAGGTCAACGGAGTTGAGGACATGTTGTACATGTCGTCGCAGTGCAGCAACGACGGCACGTACAGTTTGACTGTGACTTTTAAAGTGGGCGCCAATTTGAACATGGCCCAGGTGCTGGTTCAAAACCGCGTTGCCCTGGCAATGCCCCTGCTGCCCGACGTGGTAAAGCAAATCGGCGTAACCACCAAGAAGCGGTCGCCCGACTTGATGCTTATCGTAAACTTGTTTTCGCCGGACGGCCGGTACGATCAGCTTTACCTCAGCAATTACACCATGATCCAGATCGTGGACGAGCTTTCCCGCCTGGACGGCGTGGGCGACACGTTTATCCTCGGTCAGCGCGATTACAGCATGCGGATCTGGCTCGATCCGGACCGGCTCACCTCGCGCGGCATGACGGCCGGCGATGTGGTCCGCGCCCTGCGGGAGCAGAATGTTCAGGTAGCGGCGGGCCAGATCGGCCAACAACCCGCCGCCAAGGGAGTTAATTTTCAATACACTTTAAGCACGCTGGGAAGACTGCTGGAGCCGGAGCAATTCGCCGACATTATCGTCAAAAGCGGCGACCAAGGCGAGATTACCCGCTTGAGCGACGTGGGGCGGATCGAACTTGGGGCCAAAAACCAGGACATAAACAGC
>JBEKSO010000319.1:0-5390 GCA_049516935.1 Thermoguttaceae bacterium | reverse complement strand
CAGCGGTCGGGTTTTGGCAGTGGAAGGTTTACGCACGGCGGATTCTCTAATGTAGCAGGCACACTCCGTGTGCCGTCGGCATTTGACAGATCTTTAGTTAGTAGGTTATGCTTCAGCATAATGGAATATTATATCGGATATTGTCTTATGCTAAAGCATAACCTACTTTATTTCTTTATTCCTTCTTCTTTTCCAGGCACCATATCACTCCGCCGCGGGTAGCGATGTAGAGGAAAACGAAACAATAGAGCACCGCCAGTTCGCCCTTGTTTATGGTCGGGAAAAAATTCTGGTTGAATTGGAAGTGCCAATGAACCTGAAAATAAGCCACGGCCATTTCACCGCTTGCGATGAAAGCCGCCCAGCAGGTCTGGAAGCCCACCAATATCAGCAGGCCGCAAACCAGTTCGATGAGCCCGCCGAACCAAAGTTGCGATCCCACAGTGGGCCGGGCGAGTAGAAAGCCAAATATTTTTTGCACTCCGTGAAATGAAAACATCAATCCCGCCACGATACGTAGCAATGCGTAGGCCTGGTCGGTATACTTGGCAAGTAGGTTCATCTTACGTCTCCTGTAGTTGATTTTAAGTTTATAAACTTTCCAAAACTAAATAACCGTTAGATGGTATTTTATGTCTATATGGTTTCGCCTAGACATGCATCAACCCTAAGGATTTAAAAATGACTCCCGACGCCTTTCTTCCTTTCTTTATCTTATCATTTTGCCTACTTCGGCTTCTTTGGCATTGCCGCAATCAGGGCGCGGAGCACGGTATTGACCGATTTTGACGTGGAGAATACCTCCGAGACGTCGGCATCGAGCATAACCACGACGCTGTTTTTGCCGCCCCGGCCGGCAAAGCGATTGGGACGTGCCTTTCGATAATCGAAATTGTACTGCCTATCCATATCTTCATTATGTCTGGATATTTTAGAACGTTGCATTTTCTTCATAATTCATATTTTCCTTTTTAGTGGCCGGTCGGGCACTGATAATACGAATAACATCTTTCCCGCGTTCAGTGAAACTCACCAATAGCAAACGATTTTGGATCGAATGACCGATGATGATTTCTCGTATTTCAGCATCGGTAGAATATTTTTCATCATCAAAGATCAATGCAATGGGATTATCAAAAACCGTAATTGCTTCTTCAAAACTCACTTTATGTTTGCGAATATTTGACGATGCTTTTTTTCGATCCCACTCGAATGTCAGTGCCATCTAGCAGTTCCTGAAAATTATTGAGTATTTATCGTCTCCCCCGGCAAATTAACAACGTCATTGATGCTAAATATGATAAGTATTCCGCTACAACAAGTCAATTCCTGACTTAAGTCATTTTCATCCTTCCGCCTTCATCCTTGTTTACGTTCCCCAATCTCTTGCATATCTAAAGTCGCGGTCCATGGTGCGGTGGGAGAGTTTGGCGATTACGGGCATGCGGCGCTTGTAGTGGTTGCGGCGGATCAGCTCGATTACGCGGTCGATGAATTCAGGTGCGAAGCCGGATTGGATCAGTTCTTGACGGCGCATGCGCCGATCGACCAATAGAACCAGCAGGCGATCGACTTCGGCGTAAGAAAAGCCCAGTTCGCCCTCGTCGGTCTGGCCGATCCACAGATCGCCGGTGGGTTCTTTGTGCAAAATCGGTTCGGGCAGGCCCAGATAAGCGGCGAGTTGGTAGAGTTGGGTTTTATAAAGATCGCCGACGGGATTTATGGCCGAGGCCATGTCACCGAACTGAGTGCCGTAGCCTAAGAGGAGTTCGCTCTTGTTGCTGGTGCCCGCCACAAGGGCGTTGAAGGCCGCGCTTTGATCGTAGAGCACAGTCATCCGCTCGCGGGCGCATTTGTTGGCCAGGCGCATTTGGGCGGCGTCGGGAAAGGCGGCGAAATAGGCATCAATCTGGGCGGTTATGGGCACGTCGATTGTGTGAACGCCCAGGTTATTGATGACTGCTTGGCTGTCGCGGCGGGTGGCGTCGCTGGAGGTTTTATAGGGCATGGTCACGGCCAGGACATTGTCCGGTCCGAGGGCCTTTGCGCAAAGATAAGTGACCACGCTGGAATCGATGCCGCCGGATAGCCCGACCACGGCCCGGTGGAATCCGGCGCGGCGAATCTCGATTTTGATAAACCGCGTGAGGATCTCCGTGACTATTTCGGAATTGATGCGCAAATCGGCTGCAATCGGTTCGTTATTCATAGCGGCGGCGCTTTATGCGATTAAGTTCCTCGATAGTAAGCAGCAGACGCTCATCGCGGGCCAAGGGAGTAATCATCCTTTGGCGGCGGAGTTCGGCCGGATCGAATGCGGCGATAGTGAGCGACTCGTCGAGCATTGGCGCCTGGGCGATCATCCGGCCATCGGGTCCCACGGCCATGCTCCCGCCCCAAAAACACAAGCCGTCCTCAAAGCCCACGCGATTGACCACAATGACCACTGCGCCCAGGAGTTGGGCAAAGGCCTTGGCGATGAGCTCGTATGTTTCGGCGGTGGCGATTTTGGGGCCTTCGACGCCGCGGGCGGGCGAATTCGCCACGCATATAAGCAGATCGACCTCTTCGGCCTGCATTATGGCCGCGGCGGAGATATGCCAAAAATCCTCGCAGATCAAAATGCCCACGCGCCCGAAGCGGGCCGTGTCGAAGGCCTCGAAGCGCTCGCCGGCGGCGAAATACCGCTGCTCGTCGAACAATCCATAGGTGGGCAAATAGACCTTGCGATGCCAATGCACGATCCGCCCGCCTTCGGCAAAAAAGGCCGCGTTGTAAAAACGATGCCGGGGCGATTCCTCGACCATGCCGGCCACCAACGACATCGGCACGGCCGCATGGATCAAATCGCGCAACTCGGGTCCGGTGCGGCTGAGGGCCAGATCGGGCACCATGTCGCGGACAAAATATCCTGTAAGCGACAACTCGGGAAAGATCACCAGGTCGGCGTCAAGGCTTAGGGCGGCTTCGATGCGCTCGAGGTGCAAGGCGAAATTCCGCTTCCGATCGGCCAGCGCCGGGGCGATCTGCGCCATCGCCACACGCAAACGGTTTGGCGAGCCGTCGGCGGCGGAGGGGAGTTCCAGATCAGGCTCGATCGAGTTGAAAGGCGAATCCACTAGTCGCATCTCCCTATCATCATTTCCATTCTCTCCGTAAGACGGATTTAAATACCGCCTTACAAATCCCCAATCTCTATATTATAGCTTAACCGGCGGATAAAATCCCCTAGGGGTGGAGAAACTCCTTTTCCGGCGGTCGTTGACCGCCGGCTAATGAGTCTCGGAAAAAGAATAACGTGGAATAAATCAGAGTACTATGCAGGAGCCTCGTTAACGAGGCTGACTGAGAATGAGATGTCTAAATAACTTCCGGTCCCGGCGTAAACGCCAGGCCTAATACCGCGATGCGGATAAGGACCGTAAACGGTCCTATCGGTCTTCCATCCTACAACTTGCGTGTAAATACGGGGAATACTATCGGTTTTTTATCCAACAAATTGCGTGTTAATACGGAGTGTAGTCGCCCGGCATTTCCGGGCCGACACGGCCCGGCTCTGTTGAAAGGATACTCCGATGAAAAAATACGAAACTAACTTATCTAACAATAAAGAATGAGCAGTGTAAATCCTGCGGGAAGAAGCCGGTCGATCACTTTTCGCCCAAGACAACTTTAACGGCTTGGATAAGATTCCGCCTGGTGGATTGATTATATTCGGTATCGAACCAAATAATTTTTCCCGATTCATCGAGCAAATAAACACGAGGAAGCATCGACTTGGCCAGCTTGCCGAAAAAAGCCTTGTTCGGATCGAAAAAACAGGATAATTTCACGCCGGCTTTTACCAGTTCTTGCCCCACTGCCGCCGGACGGTCGCCCACGTTGATTCCAATTACTTTGACTCCTTTAGCGGCATAAGGACCGGCCAGGTCGCCCTGCAAATCACGAAGTGCCGCATCGGCCGCCAGCCTGGTATAATTCGATCCACTTTCGGACCATAAAAACAGGATTATATATTTTTCGCCGAACTGGCTATCCAAGGAAACCTTGCGGCCGTCGGCCGAAAGGAGTTCGGCGTCAGGCATGATATCGCCCACGTTGACCAGGCAAGTTGCGCGGAGTGCATCGGACAGGCCGACTTTAGGGATTGTGAGAGGCGGGGGAGGCGTTTTGAGCTTGGAACGTTTTGATATTGGTGTTTCTTCTTTCTCAGCCAGGAAGGCATCTTTATTCTGGACCTCATCGCTTTTTGCAAAAGATGTGTCCGGCTCGACAGGGGCGGTTCGGGTTGCCGATTTGGCGGCGGGCTGGCTGAGGGACGATTTTGCTTTTTCCGCTTTGGGACTCTCCGAACAGCCGAAAAACAGCGCCATGCTTCCAAATATCAATAAAAGGCTTAATATTCGAAGCGTTTTCCGGGCCATGACGATTGCTCCTCGATTTTGGCGATGCGATGGTGCGGGAAATTATAAATTCCCATTGACTACCGTTTAGTTTCACGTCTGTCAGCCGATTAGTCAACGGGTATTTTTACTTGCCGGTGTCTGGCAAATGGATCATTGCCCAGGCAAAGGTCATTAGGCCGGGGAAGATCATTACCTCGTCAACGGGTAATCTTGATTCCCAGTTCGTTGAGCTGTTTAGCGTCAACCTGGCCGGGGGCGTTGGTCATCATGTCGGTAGCCCGTTGGGTTTTGGGGAATGCCATGCAGTCGCGGATGCTATCCAGGTGGCCGAAAAGCATGATCAGCCGATCGATACCCAGGGCGATACCGCCGTGCGGGGGCGCGCCGTATTGCAGTGCGTCCAAGAGGAAGCCGAAACGCTCGCGGGCTTGCTCATTGTTGATCCCCAAGAGTTGGAAGACTTGTTGTTGAAGCTGTTGATCGTGGATACGAATGGTTCCGCCGCCGGCCTCGGAGCCGTTGATTACCAGATCGTAGGCTTGTGCCCGGCATTTTCCCGGATCGGCAGCCAAAAGCTCGCGGTCTTGCGGGCGGGGCGAAGTGAAGGGATGATGCATGGCCGTCCAACCGCCTTCCTCGGAGTCGTAGGCGAACATGGGGAACTCCACGATCCAGGAAAAGTGCATCTTGTTGGGATCGTAGAGTTTCAATTCGGCGGCCAGCCGTTTGCGCAGTGCATACAGGGCCTTACAAGTGATTTCGAACTTGTCGGCCACGATGAGCAGCAAATCGCCGGGGGCCGCATCCAAGCGCCGGCCGATTTTTTCCAGCAGGTCGGCGGAAAAATTCTTGGCGATCGGGGAAGCGAGTTTCCCTTCGGCATCGACTTTGAACCAGGCCAGCCCTTTTGCGCCGAAGTCCTCGATCACGAATGCGGTCAGTTCGTCGATTCCCTTGCGCGAGTAGCGGTCGGCGGCGCCCTTG
>JBEKSO010000318.1:0-5439 GCA_049516935.1 Thermoguttaceae bacterium | reverse complement strand
GGCCTTTTGATTGGCCTCGTTTGCCTGGAAGATCTGATCGGCGATATGCCGCTCCCGCTTATCGAGACCCTCGCTGAGCGGTCCCCAGGCGAATTTCCAGAGGATGAGCATAACCACCAGGAATACGACCGCGGTCCAGATCGTCAGATCGCCCTTGACCTGATCCCAGCTCATGGGAATGGGATTGATGCCGGACGATTTTTCGGCGGCGGCGATTTCCTCGGTATGTGGACCCTGGGCAAAGGCCTTTGGCAACGGTCCCGCAAAAGGCGGCGCGACAATCGCCGCAATCGCCAGGCACAACAACCAGCCATGTATAAATCGATTGAACATAAAATCCCAGTCTTATAAATCGAGCTCTAGCGATCTAGGCGACAATAATCAATACGATCAAGGCCAGCAGCGTGGCCCCTTCGATCATGGCGGCGGAAATAATCATTGCCGTCTGGATGTTTCCGGCGACTTCAGGCTGCCGGGCCATGTTTTCCACGGCGTAGGAGCCGATCTTGCCGATTCCGTAACCCGCCCCGATGATTACCAATCCGGCCCCGAACGCCGCGCCTTGTAAAATCGACACGGACGGCCCCTTGGCCGGCGAAGCGGCGGTGGCGCCGTCGTCCTTGGCGTCGGCGGCGAGGGCTTCAGTCCCAATCAGCGCAGGCAATGCGAACGCCTGCAATGCGATAATGGACAAAGCAATAATTTTAAATGCGCGATTCACTGTATTGATCTCCTTAAAAAAAATTTCTACCGCGGCAAAAGCGATCACCTTGACTTAATGCTGATGAACCGCCATGCCGATGAACAACGCCGTTAAAAAGGAAAATATATAAGCGTGCAAAAACGCCACGAACAATTCCAACATATTAATGGCCGTGGCGCCGAAGATACTGGCTGGCATAACGCCGTACCATAACAGCGAGGCTGCGGTATCGGCAATAAACGCCATAATCACGGCAAGCACAAAGTGTCCGGCGAACATATTCGCTAAAAGACGAATGGCCAGGATAAGATGCCTGATGAACAAGCCTAAAATCTCGATAAAGAGGATCATCGGCACCAGGAAAATTTTAAACGGAAAGGGCAAATCCATGGGCGGGCACAAGCCCGTCCAGAATTTTATCGCCCCGAATTTTCTCATGCCCGACCCCACCACGGTGCAAAAGGCGATTATGGCCAAGGCGCTGGTCACCGCAAAATCGCCGGTGGGTGATCCGGCCCAGGGCACTAATCCCGAAAGATTACAGAACAGGATAAAGAAAAACAAGGTCCAAATAAACGGCAAATAACGGTCGGCATCATGCCCGATCGCCGGGCGGACCATCTTATCGCGAATGAACAACAGCATGGCCTCGAACATGTTCCAGAAACGTCCGCGGGATATTTCGCCATTTCTGATTCGCCGCGCCAGGGGAATGAAAATCACCAGCATCAGCACCGCGGCCACTAATTCCAAGACCATGAATTTGCTCACACGCAATCCCAACGCCTGGAAGGGCTGGGGAATGGGGATATGCGTGTGAAACGGCAACTCGAAAGAGTAGGCGTCTTTAACGTGCTTTGCTATTTCTACGGGATCGGCCATTGCTTGGATAACACAACAACTTATATTTTTTTTGCCCGCTTAATTTTATCGGAATCAGGTAATATCAAACATGTTTTCAGGGTCAACGTCAACAGGTAAAAAAAAGCAAGATAATATAACAAACCGGATTGCGAAAGGGATTTGCTGCATAGATGCAACGTCACTCCGCTAAGTAATGGCACGCCCATATTCGCCGCCATACCCAACAACAGCCCGACAAGCGCATATTTAGGATCGCAAAAGACATGGTTTATCCAAATCGCCAATAGCGCTCCAGCCGTGCATAGTCCAACCGCCGCTCCAGCGACGGCAAAACTCCGCGATGTGCCAAATATCCACAACAATGGTGTTATACCAGCGAAAAGAATTATCTCAAAGATCACCAGTGTAATTGAGCGAGCGAAAATCCCTTGCCCGGGTAAAATGCGCGACATATTTTTTTACCGGCCGATATTGTGTTTAGTTAGTCTAATCAATTGCCATATACCACCCACAAAACCCAAGATCACACCCAGGATTAAAAAAACCACTCTCGTTCCCAATTTCAGATCAATCCAATACCCGATCACACCGGGTAATACCATCTCCAGCACGATGGAGGTAATGCGCGATACCCATACCATCGCATTGGCATAAGAAGACTGGTCGTCGGGCAAATTATCCATTTCAAGGCAGCTTTGGGCTCGTTCGGTGAAAAAATGGCTGAAAAACCAGATAATTAAGGCCAATTACAAGACTAATAATGAGCAAAATCGCTGATAATCGACCAAAAGACGAGCCTATTATCTAATCCTTTTCCATTCCCTGCCAGAGCATAATGAGGGCATAACGGTGGGTAGAGATTTTAATGCAATTTTGCTGTTGAAATTATTATCTCTTATATTGCCCGAGATTCATAAGTAATTTATTATCAAGGACTTAGGACGATAGATCAGCGTCATAATCATCTTTGCTTTTAATGAAAATCATTGCGAAAACAGCATTTAGTGATATAATCAATACTGCCATACTATCCTGTTTTACCTGAATTACCAAGTGAAGCCTACCTACCCAAGGGCACCGAGCCGGCAGCGCATCCGACGAATTGGGGCCTTGTTACCGTAGGATTAATGACTTACCGACCCAGACAGCGAGCTTTTCCGTAGTAAGAGTAAGGTGTGGGGGACTCGCGCAACTGGGGATAGTCCACTTATAAAGCCTTTTAAAGAGAGTTAAGCAGTACCTAGGAATGCCGATGACCCCCGCTGATCTAAAGACGCGAACGGTGAGAGATCTCGCCAACCTGGCTAAAAAGCAAAAAGTGCCGGGTTGGCACGCCATGCGCAAAGATGAGCTGGTCAAGGCCTTACTGAAACATGTCCGGTCAAACCTATCCAATCGTGAAAACCAGCGGCGAAGCGGAAACGGCAATGCCAAATTCACTTCCCATCAGGAAAATACCGAAGGCCGGTTGATCAAGATCAAAGAAAAATTCTCGCAAATCAAGGACCTTTCCCTGCGGACGGACGGCGACGGCGGCGGCCAAAGCAAAGACCGGCTGGTAGTCATGGTCCGCGATCCTTTCTGGCTCCATGCATATTGGGAGTTGGATCGGCGGAGCATCAATCGGGCGCGGGTGGCGATGAATCAGCACTGGCACGCTTCACGGCCGATGCTGCGGCTGTACCAGGTGCTTCGCGAGGGGGCCATCGTATCGGCGCGGAAAATCGAGCGCGACATCGAAATTCACGGCGGCGTGAACAATTGGTACATCGACGTCCGCGATCCGCCCAAGACTTTTCAATTGGAAATCGGATACCTGTCGGCCTTAGGCAGGTTCTTCGGGCTTGCCCGCAGCAACGTGGTCACGACCCCCGCCGCCGGCAAAGAGAACACCTTCGATCGGAACTGGTCCGAGGTGGCCAAGGATTTTGAGCGCATCTTCGCCTTAAGCGGCGGTTACAGCGAACCGGAAAACCGCGGCGATCTGAAAGAAGTTTTTGAAGAACGCCTGAAGCGGCCGATGGGCGACACGATAGCGGCCCAATTCGGCATGGGCGAGGGCGCGGGCGCAAACAGCCAAGGAAATATCAAGCTCAAAGTCGATGCCGAACTCATCGTGCACGGCGTAACCGAACCCGGTGCACACGTAACCCTGCACGGCGAGCCCGTGCGGCTGCGGAGCGACGGCACCTTCGCGGTCCGCTTCAATCTGCCCGAACGCCGCCACATTCTGCCCGTGGTCGCCAGCAGCCCCAGCGGCGGCGAACAGCGGACCATCGTATTGTCGATCGATCGCAACACGAAGATCATGGAACCCATGATCCGCGAAGCCAGCGATTGAAAAAGGGTCAATAATCATCCAACATATTTACCCCCGGTGAATATTTATCCCCCGGTGAATACACCGGGGGTTTTCGTTGGACTTTAGCGCATTAAGGATACTCTATGCTTTTTGCATGACATTGATATACTACTGAGATGATGGACAGAAAAACCAGTTTGATTCCGGCGGAGCAAATTGAACGTTGCATACTCTTCATCCGCGATCAAAAGGTGATGCTGGATAAGGATTTAGCGGAATTATACGGGGTAGAAACAAAACGCTTGGTTGAGGCCGTCAAACGGAATATCAGACGATTTCCCGACGATTTCATGTTTCAACTTAACGAGGAGGAGAATGATCTTTTGAGGTCGCAATTTGCGACCTCAAACATTTCAACCGGTCGCGGCGGGAGGCGTTATGCTCCTTATGCCTTCACGGAACAAGGGGTGGCCATGCTTTCCAGTGTCTTACGTAGTCCCCGGGCAATTGACGTGAACGTGGAGATCATGCGTGCATTCGTTCGACTGCGGCGGATGCTGGCTTCGAATGTGGAGTTGGCCCGCAAGCTCGAGGCCTTGGAAAAGAAGTATGACACGCAATTCAAGGCGGTATTCGATGCAATCCGGCAATTGATGGAACCGGCGGAGAGCAAAGGCAAGCGCCAGATCGGTTTTCATTAAGACTTAGGTCCTCCCTAAATCTTTACCCCCCGCCACTCGCGCAGAGAGAATTTCGCCCCGATTGACAATATGTGGTACATCGCTAAAATCTAAAATGATATTGACTGCGCGAAAACGGTCTGATATCAGTCAGGCGTATCTTTAGGAGTTCGTGATTATGAATATAACCGATGAACTGGAACGGTTGGATAAGCTTCATAAAGATGGTGCTCTGAGCGATGAGGAGTTCGATCAGGCAAAGGATAAGCTGCTAAATCAGCACGAGGGGAGTTTGGCGGACGAATTCAAAGACAATTCGCTCGGCGAGGCCGCGAACCGATATGTAACGTTTCAGATCGTCATGGGCGTGATTGGATTTATTATTTTCCTTATCGTCTTTTTTAGCATAATTTTGCCGCACTTCAACAGCGGCCCTTCGTTTCAAATGGGCCCGCATATTCCATGAACGTTCTTTTCCCGCGCCGGGGCGAATCGACCAGGAGAACGGTCTGACATGAAACACAATACTTATTTCGACGGCAAGGTGCAAAGCCTGGGCGTAAATACCCCTGAAGGTTACGCCACGGTCGGGGTGATGGAACAGGGGAAGTATACCTTCAAAACCGATTGCGAAGAACACATGATAATCATTGCCGGAACGATGAAAGTGAAAATGCCGGGCGGCGATTGGCGGCAGGTCTCTGAAAAAGACCTGTTTATTGTGCCGCCAAATGTTTCCTTTGATCTCGATGTCTCGGCCGACGTAGCGTATATCTGTTATTATAAAAGATAATCCGGGGCCGCTGCCGGATGTTATTATCACTCAGGGTGCCATGTCCACGCTTGCGTGGGCATGAAGCGCGGATGAAAAGCCGATCTACTTTTCCTGT
>JBEKSO010000317.1:0-5442 GCA_049516935.1 Thermoguttaceae bacterium | reverse complement strand
CTCGAGATTGACCAACTGGCCGAGGGTCATTTTCAGGATGGCGTCGGCTTGCACGGGGGTTAAACTATAGTTTTCGCTCTGGCCGTGCTCGGCGGTGAATACGGCGAAACCTTCATCGCCCAGGGCCCGGCGGAGCATGGCGGCCGGCGTTTGAATTTGCATCAACCTCTGCTTGGCCTCGGCCTGAGTGGCCGAGGAGCGAATGACGCGAATCACTTCGTCGATGTTGGCATGGGCCAGGAGCAGGCCTTCGACCGTGTGTTTGCGCTGCCTCGCCCGGAAGAGCAAATATTGGGTGCGCCGCCGGATAACCGTTTCGCGATGGCGCAAAAATTCTTCCAGCAGTTCCTTGATGCTCAGAACACGGGGCTTGCCGTCGACCAGGGCCAGGAAGATGATGGAAAAACTGTCTTGCAGGGGCGTGAATTGATAAAGCTGGTTGAGCACGATCTCCGGATCGGCGTCGCGCTTAAGATCGAGGACCAGCCGGACGGGCTCGTCCAGGTCGCTTTCGTTGCGGCAGCCCGAGATGCCGGGAATCTTGCCATCGTTTACCGCGTCGGCGATCCGCTCCTCGATCCGATCGCGCGACTGCTGGAAGGGAATTTCGCTGACGACGATGCGGAAGCGGTTGTTATGCTCCTCGATGGCGGCTCGGGCGCGGACGACGACGTTTCCCCGGCCGGTATAATATCCGCGGCGGATGCCGGCCCTGCCGCAGACCACGCCGCCTGTGGGAAAATCGGGCCCGGGCACGATTTCCAACAACTCGTCGATCGATACGTCGGGCTCGTCGATGACCTTAATCAGTGCGTCGCAGATCTCGCCCAGGTTATGGGGCGGGATGGACGTGGCCATGCCCACCGCGATGCCGTTCGAGCCGTTGACCAAGAGGTTCGGAAATTTCGAGGGCAGCACCACGGGCTCAGTCCGCCGCTCGTCGTAAGTGGGAATGAAATCCACCGTGTCGAGCTTTATGTCATCCAGCATCAGCGCGGCAATGGGCGAGAGCCGGGCCTCGGTGTATCGCATGGCTGCGGCCGGCAAACCTGCGATCGAACCGAAATTCCCCTGCTTGTCGACCAGCACGTGGCGCATATTCCATTCCTGGGCCATGCGGACCAGGGTCGGATAAATCACGCCTTCGCCGTGCGGATGATAATTGCCGCTGGTATCGCCGGAGATTTTCGCGCACTTGACTCGGCCCGCCCCGGGGCCAAGGTTCAAATCGTTCATGGCCACCAGGATGCGGCGCTGCGAGGGTTTAAGTCCGTCGCGGACGTCGGGCAGAGCGCGGCTAACGATCACACTCATGGCGTAAGTCAGATAACTGCCCTTGAGTTCCTCCTCGATGGGCATCTCCAACAGCCGACCTACTGGATTGCCATCGCCGTCGCCGGCCGGTGGTTCGGAAGGAGGAACGTTTTCAGGTCCAGGCTGGTCGGGGGGAAGATTCGTATCGTTAGACAACGCGAGTCCTTTCAGGGGAAATAATCGTCAACAATATTTTCCAAACACCCCTCTTCCGAGCGACTTTCGCACGGCACCCGGAGATGGTTGGGGGCGGGAGTAAATCCGTTAAAATCCCCTTGTGAAAAACGATTTTTCACAAGTGGATTTCGAGCGTATTGCAACAGGTTCTAAATATACCCGTCCAACCCTATTTCCACAATGGCTGGGCAGGAACTTTCCATCGGCGCAAGTCCTTTTGTCAGCGGATGTTACGACGGCATTCCGCCCAATGTTTTTTTCATTAAATAAAACGCTCTAAAAAGGATATAAATCCACGGCTTTTTTGCCCCCCAAACCAAGGCCGGACAATATGCGTCTTTACAACCAGAAACGGATGGCGATGCTTATTTCGCCGGCTGCTTATGCAATTCCACGCCATCTTGGGCAAAAAGAAAGATTCGTCACGATTAATTGCCGGTTGCTTGCATTTTTCATCAGTAGTAAGTTAAAAGGATATATGGTCATTTGCCATCAATGTCGGCTATGGTGGGTATTGTTGTTTTTTTGCGCGCCAGCCATGGCAGCCGATTCCCCCAAGGGCAACGGGCAAAAAAACAGCGATTTGTATCAGCAAATTTCGCAGGCTTACTTGGATGGAAATTGGGACGAGTTGGAAAAGGTTCTAGGCGACTCGTCGAAGGAACTCGACGGCCTCAGCGCCGAGGAGCAGGCCGACGTGGCCTATGTCCGCGGGGCATTGGCCCAGTGTAAACCCTCCTGGTGGAATCAGTGCAAGAAGGGAAAAAAGGTGGAAATCCGGCCGGTCGTCTGGGGGCATACGCTGAAACTCTGGTACGATCCGGCCGGGAAAGAGGGCGTGGAAATGAAATCCGCCGGCGCTGCCAAGGCGCTTACCGTGTCCTGGCCGGCCGCCGATATGGACAATCCGGAACATGCCGAACACGGTTATTCCAAAGGCGATTTGTGCAACTTGGGCGCCTGGAACACAATAGGCATAGCCATGGTCTGGTCGCAGACGTCGGCGCAGGCCTTGGCCAATCGCAGCGGGGAAGACAAACTGCGACTGGACCGATACCAGGAATTCCGCGGTCATCTTACGGGCCTGTACTACGGCACGCCCAAGGCGCGGCGATGGGGATTGTTTCTATATCTTTTATCTTGGATGGAGAAGTACAGCCAGATGCCGACGGTCGGTTCGCGCAAGGCCGCCGGGGCCATGTTTCTGGCCGAGGTTTTGGCCAATCCGGCCAAATACCCTTCCATTCCCCTGCCCAGTGCCCTGAGCGAAGACGGGGCCGAGGAAAAACTGGCCGAGCATGTACGAAGCAAGATTGAAAGGCATAGTTGGACAATTGCCGAAGACAAGGCCCTGCGCGAGGCGATTAAAAGTTTTGCGGCCGCCAACGAGACGGGCGTTTTGCAGACTCAAAAGGCAACCCTGCCCAACAAGCTCATCGTTTCCCTGGATCTTGAAGCCGATAAACCCCTGCGTCCCAAGCGCGACGCATGGTTAAAATCGCAGTTCGACAAGGCTGGCGGCACGGGACAATGAATCCATATTTATGTGGTTTAATCGGGTGTGCGGAGAATGTTATATCAAATCTAAATCAAACATGCGTTTATTGAGAGTCGGGAAAATAATGTCGTGGAGTAGATGGTAAATCACGTCAAGCCCACGGGTTGCAACCCGTGGGCTTAAGACATTCATTACCAGAGACTCTTTAGACACATGTTTGAGTAGGCAATTATTTCAGGAGAACGGCATTTTGTTGGCTCATCGCGAAACCGCAAGCGGTTTGTGGGCTTATATATTCAAATTAGGATCTGTGAGTTATACGGGTATTAGAAGCGCGGATTTTAAACTCGAAAGCGTGTTAAGCTCTTTTATTATTGATTCGCATTCCGTTTTGGCGTTTTTTGGTCATGGTCGATGGAGAATTCGGGCGAATCGGTCCGCGCGGTCTTGAGATAGGCTTCGATTTTGTCCACAACTTCGGGATTTTGGGCGGCGATATTGTTTTTCTCGCCTATGTCGTCGGGCAATTTGTAGAGTTCCAACGGGCCGCCGGGCTTGTGGCGAACGGCCTTCCACTGGCCCCACTCGACGGCTTGTTCGAAGCCGCGCTCGTAGAATTCCCAATACAGAAATCGTTCGGGCATTTGCTTTGCTCCGCCTAAAAAAAGCGGGGCGACATCGATTCCATCGATGTTCGGCGGAACCGCGGCGCCGGCGAAACCGGCCAGCATGGGCATGTAGTCGGCGAAATAAAATGGGGCGTCGTTGGTCGCGCCCGCGGGAACGCGATTCGGCCAGCAGGCCAGGGCGGGCTCGCGTATGCCGCCTTCGTACATGTCGCGTTTGTAACCCTGCAAAGGGCCGTGGGAATTGAAAAACTCGGCCACGCGCGTGAGTTCGGCGGTGGGGAGCGAGCGGGGGCCGTTGTCCGAGGTGAATATAACCAGCGTGTTGTCGGCGATTTTAAGTTCCTTGAGCAAGTCCCTGATTTGGCCCACCGCGCGGTCCAGGCGGGTGACCATGGCGGCGTAAATCTTTTCGGAATTATCCCACGGATCGCCGGCGTAAGGTTCCAGGTCGGGCGGGGCAATCAGCGGATCGTGCGGCGCGGAACAGCAGAAATAAAGGAAAAACGGCCTGTCGCTGTTCTTGTGGATGAAGTCGCTTGCGTATCCGGTGTAAAGGTCGGTTTCATAGGCGCCTTTTTTCCCGTTTGCGTTGCCCGTTACGTCGATGACTTGCCGATTGACTACCGAGCGGGCCGGATAATAGGCGGGATCGTGAGTTCCCGGCTCGGTCAAGAGCCAGCCGTAGAATTCGTCGAATCCGCGATCCAGCGGCGAGGCCTTTTTGTCGTAACCCTCCAGGTGCCATTTGCCCACCAGGCAGGTGCGATACCCGGCTTTTTGCAGAACATTGCCGAGTGTGACGTCCTGATCGGTCAGGTTCATGCGGCGGGTATTGCCTTGAAGTATTCCGCCGGCAAAGCAATTGTTGCCCCGCACCCGCGTATGGCCGGTGTTTTGCCCGGTCATCAAAACGCTTCGCGATGGGCCGCATACCGTGGAGCCGGCGTAGGCTTGGGTGAAACGTATGCCATCGACGGCCATGCGGTCGATGTTCGGAGTCTTGATTTTTGTCTGGCCGTAACAGCCCACGTCGCCGTAGCCCAGGTCGTCGGCCAGGATGAAGACGATGTTGGGTCTTTGCGGCAGAGTGGGGCTTTGCTCGCCCGCTGCGCGGGCCGCGTCACTGCCGATTGTCAATGCAAAAATCCCGGCGTATACGGCAAAAAGAACGAATCGCATTATTACAGCCTCCGGTTAATAAAGTCGATCAATCCAGTTGTCTTGTAGTTGCAAAACCGAATCTACCGCCGCCAATTCGTTTTTCTTTGTCGTCAGCGCACTGCTATTTAATGCTCCAAGCAATGCTCCGGATGAATTGTTAGAGATTGTTATAGTCGAGCCCGTGTGCGATCCCGTAAATGTCAACAGTTTTTTGTCGTATAAGTATCCGCCGATGTAATACGTGCCCGGAGCGTAGCCAGCCGGATTAAAGGTGTAGGTACCGTCGGAGGCGGCAGCCTTGTCGATTTCGATCCATTTCTCATTGCCGTTCCAGAGCTTAGTGTCCACGTCCAAGCACAGACTGACTACGTTGTTGGCCGATATGTTTGTCGCCGTCCAGGTGACCGTAATGGGCTGGCCGGGGGCGTATGTACCGGAGGTGGGAGCGGTCAATTTAAAAGTCGGGGCGGGAATTATAATCGGTGTGAACAGGTGCGAATTAGTAACCGTCCACAGTTTTTTGTCGTATATATAGCCGCCGATGTAATACGCGCCCGGAAGGAAATTGCCGGGATTAAAGGTGTATGACCCCGGGCCGTTCACGGCGGCCTTATTGTCGATTTCGATCCACCGCTCATTGCCGTTCCACAATTTGGCATCTTG
>JBEKSO010000316.1:0-5464 GCA_049516935.1 Thermoguttaceae bacterium | reverse complement strand
CAGGGTTCAAAAATTCAATATAAATAAATCCTAAACTATATATCCTGAACCCTGACCACTGAACCCTGAACCCTTAATCTTGAACCGCGCCTCCCCTTTAAAAACCTCCGTATTCCGGCCGTTTTGCATTTCTTGGATCTTGCATGCTACAATATAGAGAGAATGCCCGGTGCAAGCGCCGGGGCTAAACGGAACAGCGTCTTTAACGATTCTCCGCCCTTATAATTGCGATTTATTTGCTTTATGCCTCGCTCCCGTCGATCCATTGTTTGTACATTTTTAATCGCGTGTTCGGCTGCATTGACTTTGTTTGCATCAAATTGTCCTGCTGCGGAGGACGAACAGCAGCGCGCCGCGCAAAGTTTGCAGGACAAATATTCCGACGATATAAAGCAGTTGGCCGCCTGGTGCGAAGAAAAGGGCCTGAAAGCAGAGGCGCGTCAAACCCTGGCCGTGTTGGGCCCTCACGATCCGCTGAAGTTCTACCTTCCCATTTTGCCCGACGACGTCGGCCCCGCCAAACTGCCCGAGGGCGCCTCGAAAGATGTGACGGAGTGGGATGCCAAGTTCAACAAATTGCGGCGCGATCAGGCCGCCGCGCTCTATGAAATGGCGAAACGCCTGGTGCGGTCTCACCACGCGGGATTGGCCATGGACCTGGTCCTGGATGCGGTCCGCGCCAATCCGGACAATGAATCCCTGCGCCGGCTATTAGGCTATCAAAAATTTCAGAACCAATGGCACACCAACTACGAGGTGAAAAAATATCACGCGGGCATGGTGTGGAACGACAAGTTCGGCTGGCTGCTCAAGTCCAATGTCCGCCGCTACGAAGACGGCCAGCGCTATTCTGAAGGCAAGTGGATCACCGCCGCCGAGGACGCCCAGCGGCACGCCGAGATCAATTCCGGCTGGGTTATCGAAACCGAGCATTATTCCATACGCACGAACCACAGCATCGAGGCGGGAGTGGCCCTGGGGGCGAAACTCGAAGACTTGTATCACCTTTGGGAGCAGATGTTTATCCGTTACTTCGCCTCCGAATCCGACGTGATCGCCCTGTTCGAAGGCCGTGCCCGAATCCAACACGGAACGCCGATTCAGTTAAAAGTAGTCTGCTTCCGCGATCATGATGAATACATCC
This sequence comes from Thermoguttaceae bacterium, assembly GCA_049516935.1. Lineage (GTDB taxonomy): Bacteria > Planctomycetota > Planctomycetia > Pirellulales > Thermoguttaceae > JBEKIK01. The sequence continues at coordinate 4,320 of JBEKSO010000316.1, read as the reverse complement.
ACGCGCTGCAGGCGGTCATGCCCATGATCGGAATCTCGGTCGGGGCATATCTCGATTCCGTGAAAACCGCCTACTTTTTCGCCGGAGGCGGCAGCGACGACCGGACCATCTATCACGAAGCCACGCACCAGTTGTTCCACGAATCGCGCAAGGTGGCCCCCAATGTCGGACGAAAAGACAACTTCTGGATCATCGAAGGCATAGCCATGTACATGGAATCGCTCAAAAAGGAAAACGGCTACTATGAACTTGGCGGTTTCGACGACCAGCGCATGGTCGCCGCCCGGTTCCGGCTGCTTCACGACCACTTCTACGTGCCCCTGGAGCAATTGACCGGCTACGGCATGGAAAAACTGCAAAACGATCCGAAAATCGCCACGCTCTACAGCCAATCCGCGGGCCTAACGTACTTTCTTCTTTATTACGACCACGGCCATTATCGCGACGACTTGGTGTCTTATCTGACCGCGGTCTACACCGGCCATGACGGACCCGACACCCTGGCCCAACTCACCGGCGCCGGCTACGCCGAATTGGACAAACAATACCGCGAATTCATGGAAAAAGCCGAGAAATAGTGGACGGTGGATAGTGGGCAGTGGACGGTGGGCAGTGAAAATACGTTTTCTGGTTGAAACCCGCGCGTCTTCAACCCAGATTACTCCCACAGCCCAATTTGAATTTATATGCCGATAAACCGCTTGCGGTTTCGCGATAAACCGACGGAATGCCGCTTTCTTAAAATAATTTCTAACTCAAACATATATCTAAGCGCGGTTTGAATTAGAATAGGTATAATAAACCGGATTGCGAAAGAAAGAATTTTTGAAAGCGTTATATCTCGCGGTTCAGCACTGTCCACTGCCCACCGTCCACTTTTTATTACTTATCTTCCACCATCTTGGCCAGCCGGACTACGTAATTGCGCACGACTTCCAGATCGGGATTAAGCCTCAGTGCGCGGCGGAAGCATTCCAGGGCGGAGACCGGATTTTCCAATTCCAGATAGGCCTGGCCCATGCTCGTGGCGGCGATGAAATGATAAGGATTTATCTCCAGGCACTCGTGGCAATCGCGAATTGCGTCGGCCAGCCGGCCCAGGCCGTGATGGGCCAGCGCCCGTTGATGCCATGCCTCGGCGAACCAGGGGCAGCGCTCGATCAGCTTGTTGGCGCGAAGGATGACTTCCTTGAATTTCTGGGCCGAGCCAAGCCGCAAAATTTCCGCCAATTCCCCGCGGTCTTGTTCGCCGCCCATCCGCGTCCAAACCGATCGAATGCCGTTTTCGGCCAATGTGCGAACGGTCCGGTCGTCGTCCAAAAGCGACCGGCCCATGGTGTGATTGCACATGTAATCGCCCAGAAAACCCAAAGCCAGCACGGCCGCGCGGCGGACTTCGCGGAACTGGTGCCGCGCCAGCCGCTCCAGCGTGCCTTGCTCATAACGCGCGGAAACCTGGCGTATATAACCGGCCGAGTCCTGGTTGTCCAGGTACTTCTCGTACAAATCCAATAAGTGGGGACTTCGTATTGGGTCGCTATCCACGCCTGGGTCTCCGGCCAATTACGATAAGAACGCGAAACACGGCTCACGAATGTTAGATCAAAAAAAATGCCTGTTTTCGTCTCAACGTTTGTTTACTTGGCACATCTTCGATTGTAATCAAGATTCTTGGAAAACGCCAATAAAAAACACAAACTTCGATTAAGTGCATCGAACCCTGCGAATTTGTCGAAAGGCGGCTTTGTTGTGGCGGCAGTTGAACTGCCGCCCCAGCATACCGAGATTCGCCCAGCCTCCGGAGATGGCAAGGTCCATCGCGCAAACGATACCAATAATGCAGCAAACTATGGGTTGGCCGGTTTGAAGCTAGCGAACCAATTTGCCAAAAGTGCTTATATTCACTTACCGCGATTTTTCTTCGGCCCTTCCGTGCAAGCCCCTAGGCAGGGTAAAATCAGGGCTGCCGGCTTGATTAGCTAACGTAATCGGCCGCATGATGTTCCATCGCTGAATGCCCTGCGTTGAGGTAGCAGTTAAACTGCTGCCCCAACAAGGTAATTTTCATGAAAACCCTGTTCTGGATATCGCTAATCGTGATCATATCTTGGGGGACGATTACCCCAATATCATGGGGTGCGGAATCCTGGGCTACCGGCCCCGCGCTGCAAAAAAAGCTGGCTGAATCGGTGGATATTGTCTGGGCCGAAAATCCTCTGCGCCAGGCCCTGGAAAGTGTGGCCCGAAATAAAAATGTGGCGGTGCTGCTCGACCGGCGAATAGATCCCGGCCGGAAAATCGAAATTTTCCTCCGCCAAACCCCCCTTAAAGATGCATTGGAAGCGATTGCCCAAAAATACAACTTGGGAATGTCGATGGTCGGGCCGGTGGTTTACTTCGCGCCGCCCGAGACGGCCCGAACCGTGCGCACCCTGGTGGCATTGCGCCGCGAAGATGTCCGCCGCCTTGCCCCGGGCGCGGCGAAAAAATACCTCGAGCAGAAGTCAATGGCTTGGGACGATCTGGCCACGCCGCGCGAATTGTTGGAAAAACTGGGCAGTGAAAACGGCATCCGGATCGACGGCTTGGAGCAAATTCCCCACGACCTGTGGGCCGCCGCCGATCTGCCCCCGCTCGAGCTCGTCGAACGGCTTACCTTAATTGCCGGGCAATTCGATTTGACATTCCAAGTTTCCGCCGACGGCAAACAGATTACACTTTTGCCCATGCCGGAACGCGTCGAGCTGGTGCGGACTTATCCGGCCGGGCGGCAAGCGCAGCAAACCGCCAAAAACATTGCATCACTCGCTCCGCAGGCCAGAGTTCAAATCGAAGGCGACAAAATCGTCGTTACGGGCACGGTCGAGGACCACGAACGCATATCCTCGCCCCATCGAACCCCCGAGCGCAGCACGACTAAATCGCCCGACGCTGACCCGGCCTTCAAGCGATTTACGCTTACCGTGGCGGGACAACCCATCGGCCCGTTGCTCGAACAACTCGTCCCCCAATTAAACCTGGAATTAAAGATTGATGCTCAAGCCCTGCGGCAGGCCGGCGTATCGCTCGAGCAGCGCGTATCTTTCAGCGTTAAAAATGCGACCGTGGACGAATTGTTGCAGGCCGCACTTAAGAATACCGGTTTGAAATTCGTCCGCCGGGAAAATATCGTGCAAATCGAGCCCTCCGAGGAGAAGTAAATTGGTATTTGTTCGTGCGGTATTTAATGTATTTTGTAGCAGGCACACTCCGTGTGCCGTCGGCCGGTTGGTCAGTTCATGTCAAAAATACCAAAAACGGCACACGGAGTGTGCCTGCTACATTACGGACCATGAATGGTTAAATAAATTGTCTAAGATCGCGTATTTCAAACTGATTATTTTCATTCTTCTATTTTCCGGTTGTTCATGGTCCACGCCGCCGCAGTTCGGTTTGAATACCGAGGGGCGCGATCCGCAGTCAATCACCCGCGATCAAGTCGCGGCGATTACCGGCACCTTAGAAAAACTCTTCGGCAAGCCCGATGAGCCCGCCGTTCCGGAGGGGGTCGATTTGAACTTGGATCTGCTGAAAATGGCGGCCGGGCCGATTGGCAGCAACGCGGATGACCGGCCCTGGGGATTGTATCGCAAACATTGCCTTGCCTGCCACGGACTATCGGGCGACGGCGCCGGCCCGAACGCCGCCGATCTGGATCCTTATCCCCGCGATTTTCGCAACGGAATTTTTAAATACGCCTCCACTGCCGGAGCGGCCAAACCGCTCAGAGACGATTTGCTCCGCACATTGCAGAGCGGCATTCCCGGCACGGCCATGCCCTCGCTGGCCAAATTGCCCCACGAGCAAATCGAATCGCTTGTCGAATATGTGAAATACTTAAGCATCCGCGGAGAGACTGAACTATTTCTTTTCCAAACTGTAGTCGATGATCATGCGGCGTTGCCGCTGGACCAGGGAAAAGTTTTGGCCGAAGGCGTAAAACCGGCGGCCATGTCCTGGGACCGGGCCGCCAACATGGCGGTTGTCCCGCCGCCTGCGCCCCGCGCCGACACGCTCGATCAGTTGTCCGTTTCCATCGACCGCGGCCGCGAACTATTTCGCACTATGGGCGGGCAATGCTTCCTGTGCCACGGCTGGACCGGCAAAGGCGACGGCCAACGCGCCGATCTTTACGATGATTGGAACAAGCGGAAAATTGCGGACACGCCCGAGCTGACCCAAGAACTCGCTTTGCGTTTTCAACTTCCCCTTCAATCGCTGCCGGCGCGAAACCTGACCAAAGGCGTTTTCCACGGCGGAGACCGGCCGATCGACCTTTAC
>JBEKSO010000315.1:0-5465 GCA_049516935.1 Thermoguttaceae bacterium | reverse complement strand
GGCGGGATATTATTCCGGCAACGGATGCGGTCGAGAATCAACGCTGGGATTCGCTGCTGAAGGAATTTGAGGAAGACCGGGCGGAAATTCGCGGCGCGATGGAGCAACAACAGTCCTTATTGGAAACGGAACGCGCGGCGATGGAACAAGAACTGGCGTCGGTCGGCAACAAAACGGCTGAAATAGCGGAGTTGCTGGCCGAGCAGAAACGTATGTCCGACCCGCAACAAGGCCAATGGGCGGAGGAAATGCGGCAAATGCGGGCGTTGTTGGAAAACCTGACCCGGCAAATAACGGAGAACAAGCGGCAAGTCGAGTCTTCGCCCGCCGTCAAACCCCAGTCAGGAGTCGCGGCCGTGGCAAGCGGCGACCCGGTGCTGGAATCGGTCTTGGCCCAATTTGAAGTATTGCAGCAAGACCGCGTCTTCCACCGTTCGGAGAGCGGGGGATGAAAATAAAACCAATTAATCAACGGGATGACGCCATGAGATCCATTCTGCCAAAAATCATGGTTTATGTTTTGATCCTGGGCGTCACAAGCGCGGCCCTACTGGCCGGCGCGGCGATAATTCTCCCCGGTTCGTGGCCGGACAAACCGTTATTCATCGGGGCAGCGGCGGTGGGAATGGTCTATGCATTGGCGCAGGGAATATCGGACCGCAGGCGGTTGAAATGGGGGATTTTCGCGCGGAGACAAAATAATTCGCCGGAAAATGCGGCGATGCAAGGCCGCAAGGCCGCTCCGGCCGCCGCGGCGGCAAGAAAAGCGGTCGATCCCAACGATATCGATTCCTTGGTGGAGCAGATGCTGGCGCAAGACCGGTACGCCTTGTTGCTGCGCCCGCAAATTGCCGGAAATCTTGGCCCGGCTCTATTCGGCCTGGCATTGAAGGTCTTGGGAGAGCGCATGGCCTTGGTTCCAGACGGCGACGTGGAACTGGAGGAAGGCGATTCGTCGCGGGTTATTACCGTACAGCGATTTTTCCTGGACCGTTATCCGGTGACGAATCGGCAATATTATGAATTTGTGGCCGCCGGCGCTTATCAGCAGGCGGCCTTGTGGGATGAGGCGATCTTGCCGGGAGTGCTGGAGTTTGTCGACCGCGAGGGCCATCCAGGGCCAAAATACTGGCAAAACGGCGGCTACCCGGAGGGCGAGGAAAAGCATCCGGTTGTAGGCGTTAGCTGGTACGAAGCCGCCGCATATGCCCGCTGGGCCGGCAAGCGATTGCCCAGCGACGCGGAATGGGTAAAGGCCGGCAGTTGGCCCGTGCGCATTTCTTCCACGTCGCAGGTGCAGCGAAGATATCCCTGGGGCGATGCCATGGACCGCACTTGCGCCAATCTCTGGGGATCGGGGCCCGGAGGCACGGTGCCGGTGGATCAATATCCCGGCGGAGTAAGCGCAGGCGGCGTGTATCAATTGATCGGCAACGTTTGGCAGTGGACGGCCAGTAATTACGGAGGCGCCTCTTTACCGGCGGATCAATTGCCGGTGTCCGGATTGAGGCTTCCCGTGCCGCTAAGGAGCATCCGGGGCGGGGCCTTCGATACATATTTCGACAAGCAAGCTTCCTGCCAGTTCCAGAGCGGCTAGAACCCCTTGAACCGCCGCAACAACATCGGATTCCGCTGCGCTATAGGCGTATGCGATCTGACGCTGGTTCAACCGAGTATGGACCCTGCGGGTGCAATGATGAATGATCAGGGATGAAGGATGAATAATTGGAGGTGCTCGATGACCAAGGCCGCTATTCAACCGCTGGAATCATATCGACTGGTTCAATATGTCGTGCCGATTCCATGTTATATTTGCGGGGCCGATAACACTTACGACGCCGAGTATTGCCAACTCTGCCTGGCGCCGATGGCGCTGGCGCATCAAGCTAATTCGCAAAACATACAACCTAAGATGTTAGGGGTGATAGGCGCCAGCGAGGTGGGTAAGACCGTATACCTGGGCATGCTTATGGACATGCTTTCGCAGCCGGCGGCAAGCATACAGGCCCTTGCCCGGGGCGCGTTTTCAATTACCATGCAGCAAAACACGATCTCGGCCTTGGCCCGCTGCGCTTTTCCCCGCAAAACGCCCAACGAACCGGACCGCTGGAACTGGGTGCATTGCCAGGTCCGCCGGCCGGAACAACGGCAGGATATGGAAGTGCTGATGCCGGATATGGCCGGCGAGGCCATACTGGAAGAAGTCGACCACCCCCACAGCTATCGCATTATCGGCCAATTCCTCAATAAATCGAGGGGGGCGATGGTGCTCATCGATGCTTGCCAACTGAAGGAAGGCGGCCGGGACCAGGACTTTTTTAGCATGAAACTGCTGAGCTACCTGAGCGAACTCGATTCCGACCGCCGGCATGGATGGCGGCAACGGCCCGTGGCCTTGATCCTTACCAAAGCCGATTGCTGTGAGGAGTGCCGCGACGATCCGGCGAGTTTTGCCCGAAATCACGCCGTGGGATTATGGCAGTTGTGCCAAGAACGGTTTGGCGGCCATCGCTTTTTCGCCGTCAGCGTATCGGGCAGTTGCCTTAGTTGCGACACGCTAACTGAAGGGCGGCTGCATTTCCCCTTGCGCATCGAACCACACGGCATTGTGGAACCCTTCCAGTGGCTGGTGGAACAATTGGAAAAGAAATAAAGGGAAGGATGAGGGATAAGGGATGAAGGATGAAGGATGAGGGATGAAGGAAACCGCTTGCGGTTTCGCGATTATGACTGAAAACTGATAACTGAAAACCGATTACTAATCACACATGAACGTCGAACAAGCCATATTCACATCCGCGAAGACAGACCGCTCGGTCGGGTATCAGGTGATCGGGCATAGTCCCGGGGTTCATCGAATCGATGTCCGGGAATTGGCCGTTTGGTGCCCTTCGCACGACTCGCTTTTGGAACAAATCGCGGATGCGGTGAGTTTTAATTTTCATCCCTTGCCCAGCGGGGCTTATTGCATATCGCGAACCGTGCCCGCCGGTTGGGAATACAGCGGCCGCGGCGGGATGCGCGTGTATACGCATTGCCTGATTGTGTCCCCGGAAGTGTTGGCCCATTTTGCCAATAATCCGTTTGCGATTTTGCAAGCGGCCTTGTCGGCCGGGGCCATGGAAATCCGCGATCCCATCCCCTTGCGATTGGAGCCTTTGTCCTTGCCCGGCGGGGCGACGTCGGTGGATCAATCCCTGCTTGTTTGCCTGAGTGCTCAGCCGGGCCCCTCGGCCATGGCCGTTTTGATTCAGGCGGCCCTGGATGCGGTATGCCTGGCTGTCGCCGGCGAGCCTTCGCCCCGCGAATTGTTTGCCGGACTTTTCAGTTGTCTTCCCCCGGCATGCCGGTTGGAATTTTCCTTTTCCACGGGTTTAAAATACTCGGGACGCCGGCCGTTTCGTTTGATTGCCCTCACGGGCGATCCCAGCGAACGACGTTGGATAGCGCATCAGAACAACGTGACGGTGCTGGATTTGTTGGGAGGCAAACCTTTGCCTTCGATTCCCATCGACGGCTGGGCCCAATTCATCCAACACGTGTTGGCCTCTGGCCAAATTCCTTTTTTTGCCGCTCAAATATCCAAGAGGCGATTCGATCTTAGGCCCGAGGATCTGCCCGCCTTTGGTCTGCAATTGCTCGAGGACTTGGATGCCGCGGCAATTACAGATTCGGGCGAGACGGGTGCTAAGATAAAAAATAAGGACGAGAATTTCGACTTCTACACGTCGGGGTGGCGAGACAACCTATCTACCGGCGATTTCGGCGGATCTAAAGATTCGGCCGGCAAAGAAAAGCAAATTCAACAAGCACATGCCGCCCATCGACAATTTCAAAAAACCCAAATGCGGTCTCAGAATCAGGCCGCCCATCTTGCCATCGAGGCGCCCTCGGCATGTCTAAAACCCGAATCCCCGGAAACCCTGGAAAAACTCGAACTCCTGGACGACCTTGTCTACGACGCCATCAGCGGCCGGCCCGGGGCGCTGGAACAATTGCAGACGGTGTGGCCGACGCTAAAATCGGAACTGGACTGCCAGATGCTGGCCGAGTCGCGGGAACAGTACCTGCGATTCGCCTTGACGATCTGGGAAAGTTGCGTGGATGACAACAATATCCGCAACCCGGCCAAGGCGGTTCAGGCATTGGACGTGCTGTGCCTGCTGTTCGAGGAATAGGGATCAGAGGGCAGTGTTCAGTGGGTAGGATTCAGGACATCACTTCTTCATACAGAGCCGGGCCGTGTCGGCCCGGTTGCGGTTTAAATATACCGGACCTTGAATCTACCGGACCGACTCGGTCCGACTCTGCTTTTCTGTAGCTACTTGTTTGAGGGGCTAAGCCGCGAGACGTTTTCGAGGCGCTTCGTCAGCTACCTCCTGCATCTGATGGTTTTCAAATTGAAGGATTATCGGGGCGGTCCGGGGACTGGAAAACTTGCTGTATAATATGGCCCAGATCGCGTGGAGGCCGTCCATTGCGCGGATTTTTTTGCCCTCTTGGTAGGTACGCGCAAAGTAACTGATCGGGACTTCGTAAATTCGAGCTCGGCATTGGGCCAGCCGGCAGGTAAGTTCCGGTTCGAAGGTAAAAGTTTTGCAGTTCAGCGGGAGTTGTTTGAGGATGTCGGCGCGGACCATTTTATAGCAGGTTTCCATGTCGGTGAGAGTCAAGTCGTTGAGTATGTTGGACAGCAGCGTCAAGACCCTGTTGATCAGGCTATGCCAAAAGGAGTGTACTTGGCGGGTATGGCCGGCATAACGGGAGCCGAAAACCGCGTCGGCCTTGCCGTCAAGGATCGGTTGCAGGAGCAGGGGATATTCGTGGGGGTCGTATTCCAAATCGGCGTCCTGCACGACGGCCACGTCTCCGGTCATGTGCTGGATCGCCGTGCGGATTGCCGCGCCCTTTCCGCTGTTTTGCGGTTGCCGTATCGCTCGAATGCGGGAATCGGCATTGGCAAGTTGTTGGAGCAATTCCCACGATCCGTCGGTCGAGGCGTCGTCGACCGCGATAATTTCAATTTCCACGGGAACCGGCGACGTGAGCACGCGCTTGACGATCTTTTCCAGCGTTTTTAGTTCGTTATAAATCGGCATTAGGATGGATAGTTTCATAATCGGCCTGCATGGGAGAGATGGTATTAAAGAACTGACACCGGCGCATGTGTTGGAATTTTCGAGTGTTTGTACGAAAGATATTGGCTGACGAGGAACCTTGTACAGCCATTTTGCGTCCGATTCACGGATCAGCAGTTCTTCCGGGGTGGCGAGGTAGAGGAACAACGCGAGTATGCACAAGGGCAACAAGTGCAACAACAACCTGTCGGCCGATGTTGTCAAGTGCCAGTTGAGTGGCTGGGGCGTCAGGACATAGACCGTGAAGTAGCCCGCAAACATTAGCGATGTTGCGGTTAAAACTGCCGGAAATCCAAGCCTGCCGCGAGAACGGTTTTTTGCCTTTCC
>JBEKSO010000314.1:0-5477 GCA_049516935.1 Thermoguttaceae bacterium | reverse complement strand
CCCCTGACTGCCCGTTCCGCCGCCTTTAATGAACCGGCGGATGGCGCTGCCAAGTCCGAGGCAACTTCACAAAATCGGTCCGAGGGGAAAAAAGAGGAACCGGCCAGGCCATGGATGCCTTTGATCCTGGTGTCGCTGGTGTTGTTCGCCTCATTAGGCGGCAATGCCTATTTGACTTGGATCTTTGCCGATCTTCGCCGCCGTTACCGGGCGTCGCTTTCCAAATAATGTCTGTAAGGAAATACAACACGGAGTAACGGAGGACACGGAGATCGAACAAAATAAATCGAGAAAGTAGTCGTTTTTTATTGGAGATTTTTCATCTTTCACTGAAAAGAACTATTCTCCTGATACTTCGCTTAACATGCTTTCTCCGTGTCTCCGTAGTGAGATTTTGACTATTATTTCGCGGCGGCTTTTCGAGCCATAATGACAAAACTGTCGGACTTGCCTGCAAGTAGATGCCATTTCGAGACGATGCTGCTGGGCAGTCGGAACTTCAGCAACGACAAGGGCGGCGAAATTGTGCCGCGACTGCTCGCTAGTTGGGCCGATTGCCTGAGCCAATAGCTATGCCGCACCATTTGCATCGCCTCGAATTGGAAGCCCGCGCGATCGAGCATTTTTCTTAGCGTCGCCGGAGTAAAGTGCGTCAGATGCCTGGGCAAGTCGAGTCCGTACCAGGCCGATCCGAACCAATGGAAAGGGGTGCTGTCGATGTTCGGCACGGCCACGAGTGCCTTCCCGCCCGGCGCCAACAAATTGTGGACTTCGCAAAGCGTTTCCAAGGGCCGGTGCATGTGTTCCAAGGAGTGCCAAAGCGTGACCAGATCGAAACTGCCCGGCGGCAGAACCGGATTGGGCAGCGTGCCGACAAAGGCGGGTAGTCTTAATTCTTCCAGGACATATTTGACTACTTTGGCCGAGAGATCCAAGCCCGCCACTTGCCAACCGCGATTGTGCATGCGTTGCAAAAACTGTCCGGCGCCGCAGCCGAAATCGAGCAAACGGCATTTGCCCAGAGGATCGATTTCGCCGCGTTCCCAATTTGGTTGTTTTTTGCCGGTAATCAGCCGCCGCCATTTATTACGGGACTTTGGGTTTTTCGGTAAGGTTGGCATGGCCCGATGCGGGGCGTAATCATCGTAATAGAACCTGCCAATCTGGGCGGGAGAGGGCCGCGGATTGGTATAACACAGGTCGCACTCTCGGCAACGGACAACAGTAAAAAGGGGCTGCGGCGGCGGCGCATCCCTGTCCGAACCAGCCAGGACCAAGGATTTCCGACTGCTTCCGCACAGCGGGCAGCCTGTGGACTCCAAGGCGGAGGTTGGTCCGATTTTATTACTTGTTGCCGACTGGTATGTGGTTGAAGTGATCAATGCTTCGTACTCTCGGTTTTGTAGTTATGCCGCTTCGGCGCTACTGTCGCCGTTGAATTGGTAATAATCGTCATCCTCATTCGTAATATTCTCCCGGGGTGATTGATCACGATCCAAATCAAGCGATTCAATTTCGGAGTTTTGCGACGAATCGAAAAAGTCGGCATCGAACACGCTGTGAGTTTTGGCCTTGGGTTTGACCGTTTGTGTTGGTTTGTGTTTTGTCGTCGGTTTCTGTAGCGGCGGATTTTGTTCGGCCGGTTCGCGGGGTAATTCGGCTTTTTCGCCAAGCGCAACTTTGTGGTCTGCTTTCCGTTTATTAGAGGGGCGATTGCGAGGTCGTTTGCCTTCCGCATCCGCTTTTTCACTCTTTTCCCCGGCAATTTCGAAAGAAATAGGGGTGCGGCCGGAGTTGGAGGCGTCCGGCAGGTGTCCGACCGGCACGCCAAGCGATGCGAATATATTTGAAATATGTCGGTGACAAGTAAAAACCAGGAGTTGATGACCGGCGGCGGCAAAGTCGCGCAATATGGCGGCGGCCGCGGCGGCTCGGTCGGCGTCGAAGTTTACCAGCACGTCGTCGAGGACCAGCGGCAATGCCGCGCCGCGCCTGGCATAACCGGCGGCCAAGGCCATGCGCAGGCTGAGGAACAACTGTTCGCGCGTGCCGCGGCTGAGAATTTCCACCGGCCACCAGCGGCCTTCGGCGTCGTCCACGCGGAGCGTGTTTTCCCCCAGCGGCGTCCAAACCCGTCGGTATCGGCCTTGGGTCAGGCGCTCCAGGTATCCGGAGGCCTCTTGGAGCGTTTCGGGCTGGCGCTGGCTTTCGTAGGTCGAACGGATATGATCTAAAATCCTGCACGCGACCGCCAACACCCGCCAACGATCGAGGGCCAGTTCCAGCTTTTTTTCGATCACGGCCAATTCAAGCAGTTTGAGGGGCAATTGCCGGTCGAGGGCCAAGTGTTGGATATTGGCGATAAGTTCGCCTCGTTTTTCCATGTGCCGGCTGATTTGATCTTCCACGGCGGCCAGTCGCTCCTTCAAGGCGATGCTTCGAGCCTGGAGTCCTCCGGCGCCTCCGGCGGGTTCCTCGTCTAATTGCTTGCCAACAGCCTCTTCGGAACACTGATTGCCTATCGTCGCGGCTATTTCTTCGCTCAGCGCGTTTCGATCCCTAAGCAGCGCATCGGCGCGGGCGTGTTGCGCGGCTCGGCGGCGAAACTCCGTCTCATCTTCAGCGCCGGCCTGGAAGAATAATTCGCGGCGGCGGTGTTTAAGGCGGGCGGCGGCCTCTTCGTGTTTCGCGCGGTGGAGCCGCAAACGCCGCATCTGCCGATGAATGTTCTCGCGTTTGTTCACGTCGGCTTTTTGCTGGTCCAATGCCGCGGATAGTTGTTTGAGGTGTTCCATCGCGTCCGCGCCGTCCAGGGCCGCTCCGGCCTCGGACGCCACTTGTGCGATGCGGGCCGTGAGCAGATCCCATTCCTGCCGCCGGCGCTGGGCCTCCTCGCGCAGTAGGCTCAAGCGGCGTTCGGATTCGGCCAGTTGTCGCCATTGCCGGGACAACTGCCGTGCCTGGCGGGCGGAAAGTTTGCTCGGCAGTCCCGCGGCGGCCAATGCCTCGCGCCAAGAGCGCCGGACTGTCTTGTACCCTTGTTTTGCCTCCGTGATACGCGCGGCGGCTGCGATTGCCTGTTGCCGGGCGGAGTTTCGCCGCGTTTCCAGGGGGACCAGTTCCTCGAGCGACGCCAAATCCTTTTCGGCCGCCTCCAAACGGCAGACCATCGGCCCGCCGCCGCGGGGAAGCTGGGCGTCCAACTGCTCCCGTTCGGTTTTCGCCTGCTGCTGCTGTGCCTGGAGCATGGTTAGTTGTTTTTGGCGGGAAACCAAGCGCGAGGCGCGGGATTTTTCGATAAGGTATTTCCCCAATACGGCCGCCCCGCTACCGGCTAATCCTAGGACTGCCAGGGCCCAACCTACCGAGCCGATAAGCGAGGCGGGCATGAACAATCCGGCCAGTATCAGCACCACTCCCAATATAAACGCCGCGCCCAGGCCGGCCAAAACGCCGACGGGCAGGAGCTGATGCTCGAGGAGCCAGGGGATTTGTTCCTCCAAATCGGCCTGGTGACGGGCGAATTGATCGAGCCGCTCGTCGATTTGCAGCCGCCGCCGATACTGGGCGACCAGGTTTCCGCAGCGATCCATGGCTGCGCCGAGATCCTGCTCGCCACGGGCTCTTAGCGCGGCCTCGATCTGCCGGGCAAGCGATTCGGCCGCATTGTTAGCCTCGTCTTGTTCGCGTTTTGTTTGCTTTAGTTTGGCGCGGCAGCGCTGCAAGGCGCCGGCTGGGGATTTCAATGTGGCAAGCGATCGGCCGGAAAGGATGGGCATGATCTTTTCGGCCGCATTCTCGTCCAAGCCCAAATGCTGCCTTTGCGCCGCTGATTCATTCTGCAAATCGGCGATTTCGGCATCCATTTCACCGATCCTGGTTTGCAGCGATACAAGCCATGCCTCTTGCTCGAGCAGGGCTTCAATTCGGGCGGATTGACGGTGGAGCGATTCGTTGATTTTCAGGGCCGAGGCTTCGGCAGTAAGTTCTTCCTGCCGTTTTTGCAGGCGGCCGATGCGGCGTTGATGTTTTTTTAGCCGGGCGTTCAGGGCGTCAAGAAGTTCGATTTCACCTTCAGGAACCGGCGGCAGGGGGCCCAAAGCGGACAATTGCTCCTGGACGGCCTTGCGCCGCAACCAGCGGTCGCCGAGCGCGAGGGCAAGCTCTGCTACGCGGAGTTGGCGTTGGGCCTGGTTTTTCTCTTCTTCCAGCCGGTTCAGCTCGCCGTCGATTTGGCTGCGTTCCGCGATCAACTGACCGAAACGGCGCGTAAGCCCGCCGAGCTCCTCAATTTCCGCACGTATTTTTTCCCTTTGGGCCCAAAGCTGGGTGACTTGCGACGGATTTCCGCCGGCGTCGAGGATCCGGTTTCGCGACGCTTCCAATTCCCGCATCACCTCGATGAGCGAAACGCGATCCAGCCCGGCGGTTAAATTGTAAAGCAACTCGGCCGCCTGGGTGTTGTCCAGGGTGGCCAGTTCCTGCAATTCGCGGAGTTCCACGGCGAAAACGTTGTTGAAAATCGCCTCGTCGATATTCGAGAGCAGCAGTTTGACGACGTGTTCGCCTTGCCGCGTGCCGTCGGGGGCTGTGAGCACGATCTCTTCGCCGGAACCGTCGGCTTGGAGATGGCGGGCGATTTCGAATCGGCCGGGCGGGCCGGAGACATCGATTATTCCGCCCGGGGCGCCGCCGTGGACAGGCGGGAAATACCGGTCCCGGGCCAACGAAAATCCATAAAGCATGGAGCGGATGAATTGCAGGAGGGTGGTTTTTCCCGTCTCATTCGCACCGTAGAGCACGCTAAGGCCGTCCGAAAGACGCTCGATCCGCAGCCCGGTCCATACTCCATAACCGTCGATTTTCAGGGCGTTGATTTTCATGATCGGCCCTCGCTGTTCTCATCCGCATCGCCCCCGAGCAAAGCGGCGCCCAAAGAAGCCGCTTCGGTCAGCAGGCGGGCGCGGGCGTTTGTATCGGCCAATTGCGCTATCGCACCCAGCGATCCGGCCTGGTGGGCTTCGGATATGTACGCCTCAAATCCCAGGGGCTCGTCGGAATTCATCTCGAGACGGCGGATTTCGCGGAGGAAGTCGCCGCGAATGGTTTCCTGCTCGTACCACTCTTCGGGCAAGCGATCCGCCGGCTCGACGTTGATCGACAGGCTCCAGGCCGAAGGCGAACTGAAACCGTAGTCTGCCCGCAGCCGCTCGATCAGTTCAGCGGCAAGCCTGCCGCACTGCAATTGTTTGACCAACGGCCCGCCGCCGGAAATCGTCCACGTAATCAGCAAATGCGAATTCGGGGCCGATTCGCAAAGCGAGCGGATTCGTTCGCGAAAACGCGTTTCCAATTCGGTTTGGATCGTATCTTTATCGACCAGGATCCGCTCGCCGAGCCAACGCACTGCATCGGTGGGGATGAGACTGGTGCGGAATTGTTGTTTTTCGTCGACCTGCACCAGGGTGCAACCGTGC
>JBEKSO010000313.1:0-5477 GCA_049516935.1 Thermoguttaceae bacterium | reverse complement strand
ATATACTATCTCCAATAGATAATAAAAGCACCAGAAAGAAGGGGTAAGGGGGGTGTCGGATTAGAAAAAAGCAGCGTGATTTATTGATTAATGCGATCCAGTTGGAAAGCCGCCGTAATTCGGGATTGCGAAATTCATTACGATGACGGGCTGTTGTCGACCACGATTACGTCCACGCCGGGAATGGCTTGCATGAGGTGATCGAGGATGGATCGGCCGAACCAGCGGCGATACCAAGGCTGGCGGCTTCGGCCCATGACGATGTGGGTTATGCCGTATTCCTTGGCGAACGAGTCGATGGTGCTTACAAGATCCGCGCCCTTGAAGGCCAGTGATGTGCCGCCCAACTGCCGGGCAAGCTCCAGATTGTTGCTGATTTTCCGCTGCGTGGCCGCATCGATGTGTTCCGGGGCCTCGCGCGGGGTTTGCACGTACACGGCATACCAGGGAGCGCCCAAACGGTCGGCAATCCGGGCGGCCTTGCGCAACAGGGCAGCGGCATGAGGGCTTTGAGAACTCAGGCAGGCCATGACTCGTTCCGAACCCGAGGTTCCTTCTCCGCTTCGCTGTTCTTCCTCGCGGCGATGCCGGTCCAGGCGGAAGGCGATTTCCTCCATGGCCAGTTCCCTGAGTTGCGTCAATTTTTCCGGCGAAAAAAAGTTTTCCATGGCTGTTTGGATTCGCTCGGGCGGATAGATCTTACCGGACTGGAGCCGTTCGCGGAGGTCTTCGGCCGATAGATCGACGTTTACGATCTGGTCGGCCATGGCAACCACGTAATCGGGAATTCGCTCTTTGACCCGCACTCCGGTGGCCCGCTGCACGATGTCGTGCAGGCTTTCCAGGTGTTGGATGTTAAGCGTGGTGATTACGTTGGCGCCTGCCCGGAGGATTTCCTCCACGTCCTGGTAGCGTTTCGGATTGCGGCTGCCCGGGGCGTTGGTGTGGGCTAGCTCGTCGACAAGGGCGATAGTGGGCCGGCGGGCGATGACGGCATCGACATCCATTTCCTCGAGCACGATGCCGCGATATTCGATCCGCCGGCGGGGCACTTGTTCCAGCTCACCGATCTGGGCGGCCGTTTCGGCCCGGCCGTGCGTTTCGACAAAGCCGATCGCCACGTCCACGCCCTGACGGCGCAGGCGGTTTCCCTCCTGGAGCATGTCGAAGGTCTTGCCCACTCCGGCGGCGAACCCCAGGTAGATTTTCAGCCGTCCGCGCTGCTGACGCCGGATCAGATCCAAGAATAGTTCGGGTTTAGATTGTGATTCTTCTCCGGACACGGCTATTTACTTCTTCATTGTTATATGTAAAGCCGCGACCAGTGGTCGCGAATAAAGGCGTTATAAATCTCTTCTCCGCAAGCGGGAGCATTGGCCGTGGCTTTACAGGAACTCATATCAACGTTCGGCTTCCGCCACTTTCCACATGGGCAGTGACATTATAAATACTGTTTTCTCTCCGGGATTGCTTTCACATTTAACCGAGCCGCCGTGGGCCGTGATGATTTCACGAACGATCGCCAATCCAAGGCCGCTGCCGCCATGTGCGGTGTCGCCTGGCACGCGAAAATATCGCTCGAATACATAAGGCATAAATTGGGCGGGGATTCCGCAGCCGGTATCGGAGACTGAAAAAACGATTTTATCGCCGGCTGGTTCAGCGGCAAGCGTGATGCGCCCGCCCTGGGGCGTGTGGACCAAGGCGTTGTCGAGCAAGTTCTGCAAGGCATGTTGGAATTGATCGGCATCGACGGCCACGGGCGGCAAAGTATCAGAAACTTCGAGCGAGAGTTGGACGCCCTGGTCGGCGGCGCGGGGCTGAAACGAATCGGCGGCCGACCGCAGCAGCGATGCCGGGCGCTCGGACCGCAAATTGAGTTGAATTTTCCCCTGTTCCAGCCGGGCCAGATCGAGCAAATTATTGATCATCACTAAAAGCCGCTCGGCATTGTCGCGGGCATCGACCAGCAGTTCGAGTTGCTTGGGCGTAAGCGCTCCCAGGTTCTCCTCCAAGAGAAGGTGAAGCACGAGGCGGATGCTCGTTAGCGGCGTTTTCAGTTCGTGACTTACCGTGGCCACGAGATTGGTTTTCATATCGTCCAAGAGGCGAAACCGGGTGACGTCCTCCAAAAGCACCGCCGCGCCGAGCGTTGCCCCGTCGGAATCGCGAATGGGCAGGATGCGGGGGAGAAAGGTGTGCGTTTTTTCGCCGATCTGCACCACGATGGCCTTGTCGAATCCCTCGGGAACGTACTCGCGCTGATTGTTCAGCGCGTCGGCCAGGGGTTGGCGCAGGGACTCGGGCGGTTGCCAAACGGCGGGCGATATTTCACCTTTTTCCGGCAACATTCCCACTAGCAGGCGGCGAGCCACGGGATTGGCCAATTCCACGTGCTGTTGCTGATCGACAACCAGCACCGGATCGGGGAAGGAATCGATAGTGGCCTGGCTGGTCCGCTGTGCCCTAAGCAACTGGGCTTTATGCGATTTTTGAAAATTCCGCAGATCTCTGGCCATGTTGTTAAAAGCCTGGGCAAGTTTCCCCAATTCATCCTCTGAATTAATCGGCAGGAGTTGATCGAGGTTGCCGGCGCCGATGGCCGCGGCCGATTCGGTCACGGCGCGGATCGGCTGGAGGATGGTTCGAATGGTGCTGGCTATCAGCAACAAGGCCAACACAATGCCGAAACCCAGGCCCGCGCCGTACCACAGCAGTGCAGATCGAGCCACGCGCTTGGCATTGCGGTTGGCTTGCTCCATGTTATCCTGGTTGAGCTTGAGAATATCGCCGGAAACGGCCTTGATGTCGCGAAAGGTGTCGTACAAGCCCGGCAGATTCGGCCGGCCGAAGTAGAGCTGATCGCGATCCTGGCCGGAGTTGGTAAAAAATTTATCGCCTTGTTCGCGATAACGGCGGCTCAGCGCGGTCAGTTTTTCGGCCAGTTCAGCTTCTCCCTGGACAGTAATGTTATTCTGCTCGTTGGTGACGCAATCATCGAACGATTTCCAGTTGTCTTCATAATGTTTGAATGAATCTTTTTCACGTCCGGCCAATGTAAATTGGAATGATGAATCGATGCGTTCCAAGGCTTCGTTTAGATCGCGCATATATCGCACGCTATCGTAGTTCTCCCGCAGTATTCGATCGATCCGATCCCCAAGATGATAAATCAGAAAGGCGGCCGTTCCGCCAAGTGCAAGAAGCAGGGCAAAAAGGGGAATCATGGCAACGATGATTCGATGTCGAAGAGTCATAAGCGTACCTAAATATTGTATTTCTTTCGTTTCCGATACAGTGTGCTGGGATCGATGCCCAATTTGGCGGCAGCTTCCTCGATTGTGGCAGTTGATTCAAGCATTCGTCGGATGTGGTCGGCTTCGATCTGTTCCAGTGTCATTGTTTCCGTCGCTTGTCCGGTTGCACGGCTGCCAGTGCTGATCTGCGAGGGCAGGTCGCCTGGCTCAACATTAGGTCCAGAGGCCAAAATGACGCCCCGTTCGATGGCGTTGCGTAACTCGCGGATGTTGCCGGGCCAGGGGTAATCTACAATCACCTTGCGAGCCGCCTCGGAGAAGCCCTTGACGGTTTTGCCGTTCTGCCTGGCAAAAAATCTCAGCAAGTGCTCGGCCAAAGGTAGAATGTCGGCCGCCCGTTGACGCAAAGGCGGCAGAGTCACTTCGATCACGTTCAAGCGATAGAAAAGGTCTTCGCGAAAGCGGCCGGCCGTAATCTCGGTTTCCAAGTTGTGATTGGTGGCGGCAATTACCCGCACATTGCCGGCCCTGGTGCGGGTTTCGCCGACCCGTTCGTAGCACTTCTCCTGCAGCAAACGCAATAGCTTTGGTTGCAAAGTCAGGGGTAAATCGCCGATTTCGTCGAGGAACAGTGTACCGCCTTCGGCGACGGCCACTTTCCCAATCGTATCGCGCACGGCGCCGGTAAATGCGCCTTGCACGTGCCCGAACAATTCGCTTTCCAGCAGTTCCGCTGATAGGCTGGGACAGGAAATGGTAACGAACGGTCCTGTGGCGCGTAAACTGCGTGCATGAATCGCCCGGGCGATCACGCCTTTGCCGGTGCCGCTTTCCCCGCGCAGCAAGATTGTCGCTTCGCTGGCTGCCGTTTTAAAGGCTATGTCCAGGGCCTGGCGCATGGCCGGCTCGTTTGTCTGCAAATCGACCTCCGGCGCCACCGAGCGAACTTGCTCTTCCAGATCCTCGACTTGGAATTGCAGCCGCCGCATGCGGGCGATCCGGTCGAGCAGCACGCGAAGCTGATCCGGAGTAAATGGCTTGGGCAGATAGTCGAACGCCCCGCGCCGCATGGCCTCGACCGCCGTTTCGATCGTGGCATAGGCCGTCACAATCACAACGTTCAGCCCGGGCGCCACATTCAGTAGTCGCGGCAGCAGATCCAGCCCGCGTTCTTGAGCCAGATGCAAATCGAGAAGGGCAATTTCAAAAGGCCGGCGCGCGAGCAACTCTAGGGCCCCCGCGGCGTCGGAGGCCTCGACCGCCTCATGCCCGAGCACCTCCAGCGAAACACGCAGAGTGCGTCTGAGGCTCGCATCGTCGTCAATCACCAGAATGTTCATAGCCGGTGGTTCCAAGCCATTTTGGCATCCGAATATCTTATATTTTGCACGACGCATCGTGCATTATGCAATACCATTGAAAATATACCTTGGAGACCAATTGCCGTAACTTGTTACAGCCATGGCGCTTACGGCTTTTAGTAAGTTCTGGCATGCCGGATGCAATTACTAACATGCAGATAAGATGCCAGGATATTTTAATGATCGCAACATCAAGGACACAAATAAAACCCCCGGTGTGTTCACCGGGTCTAAATGGTTAGATAACGGAGGGCACGTCATGTACGGAAATTCATGGAAAAAAGTGATCGTCGGCAGTTTTGTTCTTGGATTCGCGGGGATAATGACGTGCATTTCCGCTCTGCTAAGCGACCTTGTGCCGGCGTGGTCGGCGTTGGCATTTATTGCCGTGCTGATCCCGTTGGGACTTGCGATTGTGGGCATCCTGGCGGGTTTTGTCTGGCTCTGCGACAAGTTTGAAGATTATCTAAACGAGAAAAAAGATAAGTTGCTTGAAGGGGGAAAGCGAGAATCGAATAAGGAGATCAGTCCGAACGGTCAACCGTTTCAAAATGGAGCAAATAGCCGCTACATAAAATATGTATCTCTGCAGCCGGGCCGCTTGTTAAACCAATATACTTCCACTCTCCGTGGTTCCGGGCCCGCAAAAGCATTTCACGCCATGAAATTTCCACCAACGAAAAAATGGCACGATCAATAAATCTCATTTGAAGCGATAGTTGTTTGACTAATATCAACGGTTTATAGGAGTGATCAGCATGGACCTGACAATTTGGCTTCCGGCAATGTTCATGTTGGGGATAATAACATTGGGTCTGCTAACGGCGTTTATTAGCGCCTGTGACAAAGTTTGAAAGGG
>JBEKSO010000312.1:0-5479 GCA_049516935.1 Thermoguttaceae bacterium | reverse complement strand
GCGCATTGCTGCAAATCCCCGATCTACGCGATGAAATGCATCGATACCTCGCCGGCATTTCCGCCAATCTGGAGTGTCCCGCAATCATCGTGGGCGGAGCGATCGATCACATCCACTTGCTGGCAAACCAATCGCGGACAATCACTTTGGCCGAATGGGTGAAAGAACTGAAGCGGGCGTCGTCGCTTTGGGCAAAGAAAAAGAGCCCGCAATGGAACCTGTTTCAATGGCAGGCGGGATATGGCGCGTTTTCAGTCAGTCAGTCGCAAAAAGTGCGCGTACGGGAATACATCCGAACGCAAGAAGAGCATCATCGGCAGATTTCGTTCCAGGACGAATTCCGGCAAATTCTAAAAAAACACGGTGTGGTGTTCGATGAACAGTACGTT
Source organism: Thermoguttaceae bacterium (assembly GCA_049516935.1). Classification (GTDB taxonomy): domain Bacteria; phylum Planctomycetota; class Planctomycetia; order Pirellulales; family Thermoguttaceae; genus JBEKIK01. The sequence goes on along the minus strand of JBEKSO010000312.1, from coordinate 5,090 downwards.
TGGGATTGATACGATTCGTTACGCAACCCCTTCGGGGTTTATGTGAAGATTGCGAACGTTTTCCCAGGGTAGCCGCTAACACGGCAACCCTGGGCTGTCATATTACCAGCCCTAGCGGAGCCGATATTTCTCCACTTTCCACTTACTTTCCTCGGAAAATGACTGTCTTAAGCATTCTTAATGCATAACTCTTTTGGCCCCATCCAATCCCCACCTATCCCATCGGCTTTAGATATTTTGTGGCAGGGCTTATTGCATATAAGTAGGGTTATAGTTACAATAAACACAAGTTTTCGTTTCTTTTTGCAGCGGTAGACACACAATTCCGAGGCAGCGCAAAATAGACAAATCCGAAGCGGCCAACAGATTATAAGAATCTTCTTGTGCCGCAATGCGCTCGCATCATCTACGCGCTGTTGCGAACGATTCTCTCGGGTATTTTTCTAACTTGTTCTCTACATGCGTCATGTATGCCGGGCTAGAACTTTAGATGAGTATTAATTCTATCGACAACCATATCAACGTTCATTTTCAATTTAGAAGAAAACTAACATGAAAAACTGCTCTGTTGTGTTAGCAATTGTGATTCTGTTTTCTACTAGTAGAGCAAGTTCCCAGAGTGGCGTTCAATATAACGTGATTGACCTCGGTACGCTTGGGGGCTCAACAAGTTCCGCGTCTGATATAAATAATAGTGGGCAAATAGTCGGCCTTGCTATGACCAACAATGACACTTATTGGCACGCTTTTTTGTATAACGGTAGCGGTCCACTTCAAGATATCGGTACTCTACCTGATCGACCATTTAGTGGCGCCGCAAGAATCAACAACAATGGACAGATCGCGGGAACCGCTTGTAGTGACACTAACGGTACCAATGATGAAGCATTTTTTTATAGCGGTGTAGGACCACTCCAAGGTCTCGGAACACTTTCTGGCACTGACTTTAGTGTTGCCACAGGCATCAACAACAGCGGGCAGCTCGTGGGATATGCCGCGCCAGCAAATACGCCCTGGGCACAGCATGCCTTTATGTACGATAGCACCGGTCTCATGCGTGACCTTAATTTCAGTCGTGCTCAAGCAATTAACAATAACGGCCAATTTACAGGAAGTTGGGGAAACGGCAGGGCTTTCCTTTACAACAACAGCGGTGATATTCGTGACTTAGGCACATTCGGAGGATTATATAACGAATCTTCTGCCATCAACGAGAGTGGGCAAGTTGTTGGCTACTCCAATAGTTACGGCGGCGGGTGGTTCGCATATCTTTACACGGGTACTGGTCCTATGCAATGCCTCGGCACATTGCCCGGCGGCACATCCAGTGCTGCCCAAGACATTAACAATAAAGGGCAGATTGTGGGTTGGTCCTACTATGATGGAGGTAATGGCAACTATCATGCATTCCTTTATACTGGCGTTGGTCCAATGCAGGATTTAAACAATTTAATTGATACATCCTCTGGATGGAATTTAACTAGCGCAGAAGCTATTAACGAAAAGGGCCAGATCGTCGGCTACGGCTACCACAATGGCGTTTCTCGTGCGTTCCTCTTGAACCCGGCGAGTCTTCTGATGTGGACAGGAAGCACCGGAAATTCCTGGAATGACGCCAACAATTGGAGTAGTGGGGTCGTGCCAGGCGCAAGTCATGACGTAATCTTCAACGCCGCCACTTCTACTAATCAAATCACTACTCTGGGCGGCAACCAATCAGCTAATAGTCTTTCTTTCAATGCTAATGCATCGACTCCAATCACAATTGCGGCAGGAAATACACTTACTCTCGGTAGCGGCGGCATAAATGTCAGTTCCGACACTGCTTCGGGGCACACAATTAACGCCGACATTGCCCTTGCCGCCCCACAGACATGGTCCGTGAATGGAGACAGAACCTTCAATGTCGGTGGCAATATCTCAGGAACCGGACCATTGACCAAAGACGGAAATGGCTCAATAATCCTTACGGGCAATAACATCTACAATGGCGACACCAAGATCGCAGCCGGCACGCTAAAGATCAACGGATCGTTATCGACTGCAAGTGCCGTCACGGTCAACAATAGCGGGACGCTCGCTGGCATGGGCACGGTCGGCAACGTCACGGTCAACTCCGGCGGCCACATCGCCCCCGGCGACTCCGGATTCGGGACACTCACGGCCACCGGTCTTACGCTCAACACGGGCAGCCTTCTCGACTATTCGCTTCCCGCGCCGGTTGGATGTGGTTTTGTGAACGTCACCTCTCCCGGCGGATTAATGATCTACGGCGCCGGCATCAACTTGTACAACCAAGGAAGCACCACGCCGCTAACAACGCTGGGAAACTACCTGTTGATGAAATATGCGGGCGATATCGCTGGCAATGGGGTCTCGGGCTTATCAGTACTCAACAAGCAATCCGGCCGACGCTACAACTTGAGCGCTGCCAATGGGAACCTTGATCTGCAAATTTCCGCCGGCTATGACGTTTCTCTCACACAAAATGGAAACCTCTATGGGCATCTTGACCAGCATTATCTCACTGAATTTGGATTAGGTGCTGATAATATGGCCTGCAGTCCCACTGCCGCTGCCAATTCACTACTCTACCTTCAGAACAAGTATCCCACAGTTTATGGCAATGCTTTGGTGCCGGGGGCCACCAGTGATCCGGCTACTCAGCATGAGCCCTTGCTCTCAGTTGCTCGAACATTGAGTTCAAATTCCTATATGAAGACGACTGTGAAAAACGGAACATATGACAATGACTTTATTATGGGTTTGAAACAATATGTTGAAGATCAAGTGCCAGGCAACACAATATTCGAGGCACAAGATAATTGGAGTTGGTCAAATCAACCTGATTGGGTGCAAACAACCTCGCCAACCTGGCAATTTATTGGGGACAGTTTGTTTTCATCCAAGGATGTCAATATAGCTATATCATGGGAAAATGGTGGACACTCTTTAACTCTAAGCGGTTTTAACTGGCTCGATTCCAATAATGACGGGATCATTGAGAAAAACGAGGGCGCGGTTTTTGATATCGTAGATCCTTGGACCGGCAATGATGATGTGTTTCATATTTGGCAAGACAGCTTGAATGGACCTCTCGACACTGATTATCATAGTGACTCCTGGATTAGCGTGGCGATGTCTATGGAACCAGTGCTCGAGCCGGGAACGCTTGTGGTTTTGATGTCTGGGGGATTATTTGCGTTAGCTTGCTTTTGGCATCGTCGCTTTAGTAATAAAAGAATAAAAGAGATCGGGGAGTATTTTTGAGTGGGAGCGAATCAATTGAAAGCTACAAATGTCGAGGCATATCTGAGAAAAACTATCATATTGATATGCTTCTGACAATAAATAAGCCTCCCAACCTTTTTATCCAATCACTTTTTCCCTGTCGTTCGTCCGCTGTTCGCCGTTCCCTCTTTCCCAGCCATGGCGGCGCTTAGGATTGCTGCGGTGCTTTGCCGCATTACGCGGGGATCGACCGGTTCGCCGGCCATCAGGCAGCGGCGGACTTCTTTGCCGGAGATGAAAAGCGGCTTTTCGTCTTTGTGGTTTTCCATCAGGTCGACCCGGCCCATGGATTCGTAATAGGCGGCGAATCCTACGTTAAGCGGCTTGATCTTAAGATCGCCGGCCAGGTGATTGAAGATCTCCTGGGCGTCGAAATCGCCCCAGATCGGCTTGCCGTCGTGATAAGGCGCGTCGGCGTGCTTCCGCCCGATGATGATGTCGGTAAAGCCGAAGTTCTGCCGGTAGATGCCGTGCATCACCGCTTCCTTCGGACCGCCGTAGAACATTTTGATGTCCAGGCCCAACAGAATGACGCGATCGGGCACGGACTCGCCGCGCGGACCCCACAGCGCTGGATCGCTGTCGCCTTCGCCCAGCATTCTTTGATCGATTAGGGCCTCGTAAGTGTGCATGCGGACGTCGACGTGGACGTCGTCGCCCTTGGTCTCGCCGATAAGCGGATTCAGGCATGCCCCGGCGTTGTGGCCAGCGCGGAGCAGAGTTTCCAAGCCGTAAACCAAGGCGTACTCGTGTGCGCGGTGCAAGGGATTGCGGGTTTGAAAGGCCACGACCCGCTGCCAGCCTTTTTCGGCCAGCAATTTACGGACCTCGACCGGCGAAAGCACGTACTTGCCGAACACCGGATGCTTGGGTTTCGGCAGGACCTCGATCGTTCCGCCCAAGAGGTGCGTTTTATCGGCATCGCCCTTGAGGACCATGTCCCCGCCCGGATGATCGGTCCGCTCGGTGAGATACACGCCGCGGAGGTAGCGCATTTTATCCCAGGGAAAAACGTCGGTAACGTCTAATGCGGCCACGATCCGGCCGTCGGAATTCACCAGCGCGGCCTTTTGGCCCGGCTTGAGTTTTTTGGCCGTCTCGGCCGTCACCGGCAGCGCGAGCGGAATGGTCCAGGCGTATTTCCGGCCGTTGTGTTCGATCACCGATTCGTCCAGCACGCGGTTGTACGCGGCCGAATCCATGGGCCCGGTCAAAGGGCTTAAGCCCCCGTCGCCGAAACGATACACGGTCGAAAGATCGGCGTCGGACACGGGCACTCGCTCAAGCGTTTTGGCCTGGGCGAGAAAATCGGCAATATCATCGGCAGGCACGGTTCGGCAAACGGGCTCGGTCAATCCGCCATGCGGGGGCACTAAGGCGCTCATCGGCATTTCCTTTGGTTCGAGGACTTTTAATCGTTTCTTGTCAGTTTTCAGTTTACGGTTAACAGTAATCAGTTTTCGCTTCCTATCTAAAGCCTAATCAAGTTGACAGTATAAAAGGGACGGCCCGATTTCGCAACCCAAACCTAATGTGTCTTTAGTCTGACCAAATAAAAACCCCCGGTGCATTCACCGGGGGCTAAATGTAATTTTAACTTTATATATACACAAATCTAGACGCAAAAATCCAAGCCCCGAGACCCTAGCCTCTAATCTCTAGCCCCTAATCCCTAGTCCCTTATTATATATGATACATCTGCTCGTCTTGTTCCTTGGCCCGTTCCAGCAGTTCGGCCAGCGAGATGTTTTGCAGCATCTGCCGTTCCACGGCGGTGACGTCCTGCCACGTCTTCATCA
>JBEKSO010000311.1:0-5483 GCA_049516935.1 Thermoguttaceae bacterium | reverse complement strand
CGACTGGATCGATACCGACGATCAGCCCCGCGAATATGGCGCCGAGACCGAATATTATTCCTCTCTCACTCCGCCTTATATGCCCAAGAACGGCCCGCTTTCGACCATTGAAGAATTGCTCCTCGTCCGCGGCATTACTCCCGCCTTGCTCTTCGGCTCCGACATCAACCGCAACGGCCGCATCGACGTCGATGAACCTGCCAACGTGAATTTGCCCGGCGTCGATAACTCCGACGGCTCGATGAATCAAGGTTGGGCCCCTTACCTCACCTTGTACTCCAAGGAAAAAAACGTCCAATCAAACGGGCAGCCCAAAATCAATCTCAACGGAAGCGACCTGCAACAACTTAGCACCGATCTCAGTTCGGCCCAACTCTCCAATGACCAAGTACAATTCATCATCGCCTATCGCGTTCAGACTACAACGTCCGGCTCTAATAATTCACCTGCCGGCCAAACTCCTGCCGGCGGTCCGACCAGCAGTAAATCGTCCACTTCGACTTCCACTCCCGGCACCGCAATAGCCGATCTTATCAGCAAGCAAACAACCACACAACTAACCTCCATCCTCGATCTCATCGATGCCAAGGTGACACTTACTAGCCAAACACAATCGCAAGGCCCGGGTCAAAATCAAACTAAAACAACGACCCTCCAATCGCCCTTTACCAGTTCGTCCACTGACATGGCCAGCTATTTGCCCATCCTGATGGACTGCTGCACCGTCAATGCCGCTCCGGAGATTGTCGGGCGGATAAACATAAACCAGGCCCCAAAGGCAGTCTTGATGGCCATTCCCGGCATGACCGCCGACATCGTCGATGAAATCATCGCCCGTCGCACCATGGATCCCAAAAACGCGGATTCCAACCATGGTTTCGCCACCTGGATGCTCTCCGACGGCCTGGTAACTCTCGATCAAATGAAGAAATTCGAACAATACGTAACATGTGGGGGTGACGTATACCGCGTCCAGGCTATCGGCTACTTCGACGACGGAGGTGTTGCCGCCCGTATCGAAGTCATACTTGATGCTAGCACTCAGCCCGCCACGGTGTTATTCTGGAGAGATATAAGCCATCTTGGCCGCGGATTTACCCTCGACGAGCTGGGCTCCACCTCGACTTCCCCTATTACCCAATAAATCCTTAGAGCATCCTTTTGCCACAATCAAACTTATTGCAAATTGACAATTGCAAATTTCAAATTGCAAATTTAACAAAGGTGAAGATTAAAGCACGATGTAACATAAGGCATTGTTCTTGTTCAATTTAAAATTTGCAATAAAAAAATGTATGCAACCCTGAACCCTGAACCCCGAACCCTGAACCCTGAACCCTTTCAAAATGCCCCAACTCCTTGCCCTGGAATGGAACGGTTCTGAAGCCCGCCTGGCGGTGGCCTCCTTGCGGGGCGACCATGTCCTCATCGAACAAGCCTTTGCCGTCGAATTGCGGCCCCGCGAACCCGGCGCCGATAAATCCGAAGTCGATATCGGCGCCCGCCTTGCCGCCGCCCTGGGCGCTCGCGGTCTGGGACGCTTGGATACCCTGGTCGCCATCGGACGCACCAACATCGAATTGCGCCAGTTACTCTTGCCCCCCGCCCCCGACGATGAATTGCCCGACCTGGTCCGCTTCCAGGCCATGCGCGAGTTCAACGAGTTCGACGAAAAATGGCTCTTGGATTTCATGCCCCTGGGCGACCGCCCCGACGAACCCCGCACCGTCCTGGCCGCCGCCATCGGCCCCGATCTGGTCGAGCAGATTCAACAAACCTGCGAGGCCGCCGGCCTGAAACCCCGGCGCTTGGTCCTCCGCGCATGCGCGGCCGCCTCGCTCTTGGCCCGGGCCGAATCCAAACGACAGGGCGAATTGCGCCTGCTCATCGACCTCTTATCCGACGAAGCCGACCTCACCGTGATGTCCGACGGCCGCGTGGTCTTCCTCCGCACTACGCGCTTAGGCGGCGATCCGCCCCAACCCCAAGTCCTCATCGGCGAGGTCCGCCGCACCATGGCCGCCGTGCAAAACCAACTCGGCGGCCGAAAAGTCGATTCCATCGTGCTCTGCGGGCAAGGCGCCCAGCAGGCCGAAATGGCCCAACGCATCGAAAAAGACCTGGCCGTCCCCACCGAACTGTTCGACCCCTTCCAGGGCTTGAAACTGGGCCAGGAACTCCGCTCCGCACCGCCCGAACATCCCGGCCGCTTCGCTCCCTTGATCGGCCTCTTGCTGGCCGAATTGGAGCATACCCCGCACGCCGTCGATTTCCTCCATCCCCGCCGCCGACTGGAAAAACCCAAAAAATGGAAACGCTACGTCATCCCCGCCGTCGCCGCCGTGCTCGTGCTCCTGGGTTATATCGTCTTCCAACGTATCGAACGATCCAACCTCGAGTACGATATCAATAAACTGAACAATGATGTGCTCCTCTTAAAGCGCGAAAACGATGACGCCGCCAAACTCCAGAAAATTGTCGGCGAAACCGATAAGTGGACCGCAACCGATGTCTGCTGGCTCGATGAACTTGAGCTTTTATGCCGGAAATTCCCCCAGCCCAGCGATGCCATGCTCAAACAACTCAGCCTCGTTAAAGCCTCGACCGTGGGCGGACAGGTCACCATGGTAGGACTGGCCAAGGACTCTCAGATGATCAGAACTATGGAATTAAACCTCAGCGATGCAAATCATAATGTCAGCGATAAACTCAACAACGAAGATGCTAAGGTAAACCCCTATACCTGGAGTTTTAACGACGTATTGAATATCAGTCCCCCTCAACCGAACTCCGTGAAAAATCCGCCAATGCAAAAACGCGGCAAATAATGCCGACTTTTCCAGCTTTCATATATGTAGAAGTTGATACATGACCCTGAAAAAACGTGAAAAAATACTGGCCATTGCAATCACCGCGCTATTAGTGGTCTTTGCCGTGTATATGGTCTGGCCCTCGGGCGAAGACTCCCTGGATGCGCTGCGCAACAAACGCGCTGACTTGGAAAAAAAGAAAGATGATAATCTAAAACAGGCCGTCTTGCTGAAAAAGGACACCAACCGCCTGCCGGCCTTGCTCCGCCGTTCCTTGCCTTCCAACACGGAAACCGCCAAAAGAGAATATCAAAATTGGCTCCTCAAACTGGCCGATAATAAATTGCAAAATGTGAATCTGGTTGCCACCGACCCCCAACCACTTGCCCACGTTGATGATGCCGACTCCTCAAAATCCTCCCGTATTATTTACAAGTTCCATTTTACCATCACCTGCCAGGGCACACTGGACGAATTGACCCGATTCTTGTTCGATTTCTATTCCGCCGGTCATTTGCAGAAAATCTGCTCAATCAATATTACACCCCAGAAAAATCCGCAACTCGACCTGGTCATCGTCGTCGAAGCCCTCTCCCTGCCCGGCTCCAAACAAACCGACCAACTCTCCACCGAAAAAGGCAACCGCCTCAAACTCGCCTCCGCCAATGAATATAATAAAGTTATCGTCAAGCGAAACCCCTTTGTGGCCTACACTCCTCCCAAAAATGAACGTCCCAAAGGAGAACCTGCCCCTCCCGCAAAAATCAATCCCCTCGAATTCAGCTTTCTCACCGGCATTATGGAGGCCAATGGCGTTCTCGAAGCCTTAATACACGAACGCACCACCGACGAAACGCTTTACCTCCATGAAGGCGAAGAATTCACCATCGGTAAGGTCAAAGGCAAGGTAAATCGCATCGGCTACGACGACATCGATATCGAAATCGACGGCAAAACCCATACCGTCAGCCTCGGCAATAGTCTGAAATTGTAATTCGCCCTCAATCCCCTCGCGGTTTCCCGATTAGCCCTCAATCCGCTTGCCCTTTCGCAATCCGAATAAATCCGCTTGCGGTTTCGCGATATACGTCCCTAAGCGCCATGTTTTTTCAAGTCCGGGCAGAGCCGCCCAGGTTCGATTACTTGTTCAATTTGCAATTTGCATTTTGCAATTTTCAATTTGCAATAAAACCGCTCGCGGTTTCGCGATATGCCCACAATCCGCTTGCGGTTTCGCGATGAGTCGGCAAAATCCTTTTTGCATGAAATAATTGCCTCGCGTAGAACGATTTTGAATATCCTCCCGCACCGCGTTTACCGCCGCGCATTGCGCTGCTGTCCTATGCGATCGGCTATCCGCCGAATGCCCGAATCCTCATCCCGACCCGCGATCCGCTCCACCTCGTCCAAAACCGCCGGATCGGACGACGTCGCTAACAGCGCAATCGCCGCCAACCGCACCTCGGCATCCGCGTCGCGGCAAAGCTCCAAAAGCCAAGGCGCCGTGTCCACGCCCTCCAAACCCGGCAACTCCCGCACCAGCTTCTTCCGCACCGCCGGGTCTGGATCGAACAACTTGCGGGCCAATTCCAACTGCGCTTCGGTGAATCCCCGGCCGATCAACTCCGCCTCGGCTGCCTCCGCCCTGGCATCGTCCTCCGAGTTCAATTCCCTTATCAGCTCAACCGCCTCCTCCCCGGCAAGTGCAGACGGTATTCTCCGATTGCCCTCTCCGCCGGCAATATTCGCCGCCGTGCGCACAGTGCCCGAACCGGCCGTTTGCTTTCCCCCCATGGCGCCGCGGCTTGCATCCACCCCCGCCGCCGCGCTATCTGGAATCCGCGACGCCCGCTGCCGCGACCCGTCTTGCCGACCCAAAATCCACGGCTGATTCGCCGCGGCATCGGCCGTCTGCGATTCTTCCTCGCCGGACTCCGCGGACGGGGATTTAAGTTTCCCCGGCATTCCGTCCCCGGATACTGTGCTTAACCCGCCCATCTCTTGCCCGCTCGATTCCGGCGATCCGGCCCCGGGTAATTCAGCGGCGTTGATGGATTCTTCTTTCGCCAACACTGCCGGACCTGCAAGCTCCGCCCTTTTTATCCGGCTGAATTCGCCCCTCGCACTGAACCCCACCCGCAAAACTTTTTCACTCGCGGCCAGTAATTCCCGCGCATCAACTCCCCTGCCCTTTAGCGGCCGATCCAAAATCCGCACCGCCACGTCCGCGGCGTCTCGTTGCCCCGCTGGATTAAAACCATCGACCCGCTCGGCCAGCGCGCTCGCCAACTCCGTCAAACGAGAGGCATTTTCACCAGCCGAAAGCCTTCGCCATTGTTCCAGTTCCGCAAACAGCTCTTGTTTGGCGGCCTGGGCCACGCACTCCCGCTCCGACCCCAAGGCCGCCGCCAAAACCGCAATGCCGGCCCTGTCCAATTCGCCAATTCGACGAATCACTGTTTCCACTCCCTCGTCCGGCGCAGCCGCAAGTTGCTGCCGCCAGTATGCCGCCGTGATCCGCGGGCCGATTACACTCAGCCCGTAAAACCATGCCCCAGTCCCAATCACCGCCCCAACGGCAATCGCCAGGAGTTTTATTTTTCTCATCGCCCTTACCTCCATATCGCGCGGCATTGTCCGGATTTCGCCCGGCCTAAACAAGATCAATGCAGA
>JBEKSO010000310.1:0-5488 GCA_049516935.1 Thermoguttaceae bacterium | reverse complement strand
GGCGGCCGAGGTATGGGTGGCATGATGGCCGGCGCCGGAGGTCTTCTTCGCCTGGCTCAAAATGCTCAAGTCCAAAAGGAATTGGAAGTCGTGGACGATCAAAAAACCAAATTGGCCGATCTCGCTACTCAGCAACAGACCGCCATGCAGGATCTAATGAATCTCAGCCAAGAGGAACGTGCATCCAAAATGCAGGCTATGCAGGATGATCTGCTGAAAAAACTCGGCGAAATCCTCCTCCCAAAACAACTCGAAAGACTGAAGCAAATCCAACTTCAGGTCCAAGGCCCGGATGCCCTGTCCAGCGATGAAGTCGTCAAGGCCCTCAATATCACCGACGACCAAAAAACAAAAATGAAGACCATAAGTGATGACGCCGCGACCAAAAGACAAGAGGTCTTTTCCGATACCAACCTATCCGGTCAGGAACGCATGACAAAAATGCAGGAATTGAACAAGGACCTTCTCGATAAACTGCTCGCCGTTCTCACCCCCGAACAAACCGCCCAATTCGATAAGATGAAAGGCCCGAAACTTGATATCGATCCAGCGACTCTCATGCGCGGCGGCGGCCGCGGCGGCCGTGGCGGGCGCGGCGGTAGAGGCGGTGCAGGCGGAGGCGGTGCCCCAGGCGGCGCAGGCGGTTAATCCCCTCCCCTAAAATTATAAAAATATGCCGCTTAAGCGGCTGTTAGTCCCTTCGATCTTGATATAATTCAAGATGATATCCCCGGCCGGGAAGCCTTACGCTTCTCGGCCGGAAATTTGAAAAAAAAGTGCTTTTATCGATCTTTATACAGATAATACAATTAAATATCGTTCATTGAGCGTCGAATAACTATTGTCGTATGAATAGCCGGCGGCTGACAGCCGCCGGAAAAAAATATCTAAAAGAAAACTTTTAATTCGCGGGATGGCGTGTAATGGAAGCCGGCGAAATTCTCTTGCGAAAAGGTCTCCTCGACCACCGCCAGTTGCAGCGGTCGCGCGAGGCCCAAATCGACGGCACTCGCCTCGATCAGGCCGCCGTCCAATTGGGTTTCTTAAGCGAAGAAAAAGCCCTCCGCGCCTTGGGCGAAGAAGTCGGCATCGAATTCGTCGACCTCACCGAAACCGAAATCGATCTCTCCCTCTTGAAACAATTCCCCCTCCGTTTCATTCACCGCGAAAACCTCTTCCCCATCCGACAGAATAACGGCGCTCTCATAGTCGCCACCAGCGACCCTTTCAATTTGTATCCCCTCGACGAACTCAGCGTGGCCACCGGCATGACCGTGGTGCCGATGCTGGCCGCCCGGGCCGAAATCGACAAACTCATTAAAACCCACCTCGGCGTGGGAAGCGAAACCATCGAAGGCTTGATCGCCCAGACCGAAGACAACCGCATCGAACTCCTCGATCAAATCGAAACCGACGGCTCCGAACTCTCCCAAGAGGCACAGGAACCCTCCGTCGTCCGACTGGTCAACGAAATCCTCATCGAAGCCCTCGAATCCAGGGCCAGCGACGTGCACATCGAGTCCATGTCCACCGGCATCCGCGTCCGCTACCGCATCGACGGCGTCTTGCACCCCCAGCCCGTACCCCAGGAAATCAACCGCTTCCAGAACGCCATCATCTCCCGCTTGAAAATCATGTCCCGGCTCAACATCGCCGAACGCCGCCTGCCACAGGACGGCCGCATTCAGCTCAAAGTGGCCGGGCGCGAGGTCGACGTCCGCGTCTCGGTCATCCCCATGATCCACGGCGAAGGAATCGTGATGCGCCTTTTAGACAAAGGCGCTATGGATTTCTCCCTCCGCAAGCTGGGCATGGAACCCAAGCTTTTAGAGACTTTCCGCGAACTCATTAAACTCCCCCACGGCATCATTCTCGTCACGGGCCCCACCGGTTCCGGAAAAACCACCACCCTTTACAGCGCACTTCTGGAAATCCGCGACGACGAAACAAAAATCATCACCACCGAAGACCCCGTCGAATATCAACTCGACGGCATCAACAAGATCCAAGTCCATACCAAAATCGGACTCACCTTCGGCAATTCCTTGCGCAGCATTTTGCGCCACGACCCCGATATCGTTCTCGTGGGCGAAGTCCGCGACTTGGAAACCGCCGAAAACGCCATTCAGGCCTCGCTCACAGGGCACCTCGTCTTCAGCACCCTCCACACCAACGACGCGGCAACGGCCTACACCCGACTGGTCGACATGGGCGTGGAGCCGTTTCTGGTCTCCAGCACGGTCGAGGCCGTCATGGCCCAGCGACTGGTCCGCACACTTTGCAACCAATGCAAGGAACCTTATCATCCCAAGCGCGAAGACCTGCCCCGCGATTTCCCCTTCGATCTATTGCCGCCCGGCACTCCGCTTTACCGTAAGACCGGTTGCCGCGCTTGCCGACACGTGGGATATTCCGGCCGGGTGGGCTTGTACGAACTCCTGGTCACCACCCAACGAATCCGCGAACTCTCCCACCAGGGGGCCAACAGTTGGAGCATCGCCAAGGCCGCCGTCGAAGAAGGCATGCGCAGCCTCCGCCAAGACGGCTGGTGCAAAGTCCTCGACGGCAGAACCACTATTGACGAAGTCGCCGGCGTCACTAAAGGAGATATTGAACATCAAACCTAGTGATTTGCGATTAGTGGTCATGTGGATATATAATAGATAATACGTTGCACTGACCACTGACCTCCGACCACTGACCACTAATCATGACCGACTTCCAATACACAGCACGCGACAACGCCGGCCAAAAAATATCCGGCGTAATTCAAGCCCCGGGCCGGCGCGAAGCCACCGCGGCCTTGGTCGCCCGCGCCCTGTTTCCCGTCGAAATCGGCGAGTCCGTAAAGTCCGTCCAGCCAAAAAAAGTCCGCCGCGTCTCCGGCCAGTTGCTCTCCACCACCTTCGCCCAGTTGGCCGATCTGCTCCACTCCGGCGTCCCTCTGCTGCGGTCTCTGGAAGTAATCCAAAAACAGACTACTAACGCCGGTTTGAATCACATCCTCGACGAAGTACACCACCAGGTCGAAGAAGGCTCGACCTTGGCCGACGCCATGAACCGCTTCCCTAAAATCTTCAACGACATGGCCGTAAGCATGATCCGGGCGGGCGGCGAAGGCGGCTTTCTCGAAGAAGCCCTCTCCCGCGTCGCTCAATTCACCGAAGCCCAGGAAGACATGAAAAAACGCACCCTAGGCGCCGTCGCTTATCCCGCCTTCCTCTCCGTGGTGGGCTTCAGCGTCGTGACCATTCTCATCGTGTTTTTCGTGCCCCAATTCTCCGGAATGTTCGATACCTTGCGCAAACAAGGCGACCTGCCCGCCGTCACCGATTGGCTCCTTTGGCTCAGCGCTACCCTGCGATATCATGGCTGGTGGATGATCCTGGCCCTGATCGCCGGCGGATGGTTCGCTCGCCGTTGGCTAAATACGCCTATAGGCGCGATGTGGCGCGATCGCCTGCAATTAAGGCTCCCACTGGTCGGACCCATTTTCCAGAGCCTGGCCGTGGCCCGCTTTTGCCGCATCCTCGGCACCATGTTGCGCAACGGCGTCCCCATCCTCCGTTCCCTGGAAATTTCCCGCAACGCCACCGGCAACCGCGTCCTCGGCGACGCCATTGCCGAAGCCACCGAAAATATCTCCGCCGGACAGTCACTGGCCGATCCCCTCCGCACCAGCGGCCGCTTTCCTCCAGCCGTCGTCGAAATGATCGCCGTCGCCGAACAAGCCAATAATCTGGAAAACGTGCTCCTCGACGTGGCCGATTCCCTGGAAAAAACCACCTGGCGCAAACTCGACCTGGCCGTCCGCCTTATCGAGCCCATGCTGCTCTTGATCCTGGCCTCCGCCGTGCTGGTCGTGGTTATCGCCCTGCTGCTGCCCATGATTAGAATGAGTCAAACTGTTTCCTGATGACTTTTTACCATAAATATCCAAAACTATCCGCGATTTCCGGGGTTTTTAATAATAGGCGCTTTCCCCCCCCACGGATGCAGCCGGATTCGATTTGTTTATACGTATAATTTGTTTTATAATGAAATTTGTAATGTAGCAGGCACACTCCGTGTGCCGGCCGCCTAAGTAGCAGGCACACTCCGTGTGCCGTCTACGCGCTGAGCGATTCCCTTCAAAAATGTCAAAACGGCGCGCGGAGCGTGCCTGCCACATAAAAAATACAAAATACACCCGATTTTTTCCCGGAGTTCAATCTCATGAACCAATCTCCTTCACGCCGCGGTCGCGGCTTTACCTTGATCGAAGTTTTAATGGTGCTTATGATCCTGGTGATCATCGCTGGATTTGCAGTCAATACATATCGGAACGCGCTATATAAGGCCAAAATTCAGGCTGCCAAAGTCGATATCGGCTCTTTTAAAACTCCCCTGGCCATGTACTCCATGGATATAGGCATGTTTCCATCCACCAATCAAGGTCTTCAGGCCCTGCGCAGTCCGCCTGCCGATATTCCCAACCCCCAGGCATGGAACGGCCCGTATTTTGATAACGACATCCCCATGGATCCCTGGAGCCGCCCTTACCAGTACATCTCTCCCGGCCGTTATAACCCCGATTACGACGTATGGTCGCTCGGACCCAATGGCCAAGACAACTCTCCCGACAACATCGGCAACTGGTCCCTCGGGCGGTAAACATATCGTGTGCACCAATGGCAAAAATCCCGATCAGTTCGATTTGTCCCCTCTCCCTTTGGCAGTGGGATAGGGTGAGGGCGGTGCCCGAACAGGGTTCAGGGTTCAGGGTTCAGGATAATTCTCATAAAGCCGCGACCGTTGGTCGCGAGAACTCGATTGCAAATTGTCAATTGCAAATTGCAAATTGCAAATCAAATCCATCTAGGGCTGGGCACTTTAGTGCCCAGTGCGAAACTGCACGTGCTTTAATTCATCATTCAGCATTCAGAATTCATCATTCTGCTTTCACCCTCATCGAAGTCCTGCTCACCCTCTGCCTCCTGGTCATCATTAGCGCAATGGCCTGGCCGCAGTTGGAAAAATCTTTCTCCAGCCAGCGACTCCGCAAAGCCGCCGATATCGTACGCACTGCCTGGGCCAAAGCACGAATCGAAGCCATGAGAACCGGCAGCATACGCGTTTTCCGCTACGAAATCTCGGGCAACAGGTATCGCATCGACATGCTTTCCACCGACCCTGTCGCCCTCCTGACCGGCACTACCACCGACACGGCTTCGAACAACGCTGTACAACTAGCTAATTCAGATAACGCTATTAACGCCGCATCCCCGCAAACCGCCGGCGGCCTCGACTCCATGGCGCCTTTCTTCCAACAAATCCTGCCTAAAGATATTACCTTTGTCTCCAGCCAGACCGGACTCGATCCCACCGCCGCCGCCGCCGGTAATAGCGCGTCTGCCACAGGCGGTGCGTCTTCCGCCGATTCGCCCGTCGCCAACAACGTGCCTTCCGTCGGCGCGGGCTGGTCCGAACCGATCTTCTTCTATCCCGA
>JBEKSO010000309.1:0-5503 GCA_049516935.1 Thermoguttaceae bacterium | reverse complement strand
CCCGACGGGGAGTTTTTGGGCCTGATGGGGCCCAGCGGATCGGGCAAAACCACGCTTCTGAATTTAATCGCCGGGTTAGACACGCCCAGCGCGGGCGAGATCAGGGTGGGCGAGTGCCTGATTTCGGGGATGTCGGAAGGGCAACTGGCCCGCTGGCGGACACGTCATATTGGTTTTGTTTTCCAATTCTATCATCTATTGCCGGTGCTTAACGCCTATGAGAACGTGGAACTGCCGCTGTTGTTGTTGCCTATTTCGGCGCGGCAGCGGCGCAGGCAGGTGACGACCGCCTTGGAACTGGTGGGGCTGGGCGACCGTATCCGGCACCGGCCTGGACAACTTTCCGGCGGTCAGCAGCAAAGGGTGGGCATAGCCAGGGCGATCGTGACCGATCCCACGCTGATCGTGGCCGACGAGCCGACCGGCGATTTGGACGCGCGATCGGCCGAGGAAATACTCGATCTGCTTTGCGAGCTGCGCAAGACGCTCAACAAGACGATCATTCTTGTCACCCACGATCCCCGCGCAGCCAAGCGTGCCGATCGCTTGCTGCATTTAGAGAAGGGCGTACTCGTCGAGGCGGATGCGGCGATGGCGATGAAACGAAAGGATGAGGGATGAAACCGCTTGCGGTTTCGCGATAGGCACTGTACCACTATCCACTTACGACCACGCGATCGCCTACGGCTCGCGGCTAAACTGAAAACTGAAAACTGATCACTGAAAACTGAATAATGAAGTATTTTCTCATTATTTTGAAAAATGTGGGGAGGAATCCGCTGAGATCGGTGCTTACGGCTTTGGGCACGATGATGTTGGTGTGCGTGGTCACGATGGTATGGTCGATTTTGGCGTTTTTAGATCAAATAACGGCGGAAAAGTCGGGCGACATGAAGGTCATCGTGATGGAGCGATGGACAAGGCCCAGCCTGATGCCGTTTTCTTATGCCAAGACGTTAAGCGAGGGCGCCGCCCGAAAACCCGGCGATGTGCGGCCGCTGGATTCGGCAACCTGGCAATTCTACGGCGGATCGTTGGACCCGAAAAAGACTACCCGCGAGAACACCATTTTCGCGCTTGCCATGGAGGCCGACAAGATTCTTACAATGATGGATGAATTGGACAACCTTCCGCCGGAAGAAGACGCCGAGTTGCGGGCCGCCGTGGATAGGCTCAAAGCCAAAAAAGACGGAATCATCATGGGGAAGGATCTTTTGAAGAACATCGACAAGCGCGTGGGAGACCGGTTCAAATTGTTTAGCATGAACTTCATAGGGATCGATCTTGAGTTCGAGATAGTGGGTGAATTTCCCGAAAGCCGCTACAACCAAATGGGGGCGATGAACCGCGATTATTTAAACGACGCCCTGGACGCCTACGGGCGCAAGCCGGGCAATATGAAGCATCCCATGGCCGACAGGCGCTTGAACCTGGTTTGGCTGCGGGTGGCCGACATGGAGATGTTCTCCCAAGTCAGCGGGCAGATCGACAATGCGCCGTATTACGCCAGCCCGGCCGTTAAAGTGGAAACCGCGTCCTCGGGATTTGCCTCGTTTCTGGATGCCTTTAGGGATTTGATTTGGGGTATGCGCTGTCTTTTGGCGCCGGCTGCGCTGGCGACCTTGTCGCTGGTCATAGCCAACGCCATCAGCATCAGCGTGCGGGAGCGGCGCATGGAACTGGCCGTGCTGAAGGTATTGGGATTCAGGCCCTATCAAATTCTCTTTTTGGTGCTGGGCGAGGCGATGATAATCGGCACGCTGGCGGGTTTTTGCAGCGCGGCCTTGACGTATTATATTGTCAACGACGTAGTGGGCGGATTTAAATTCCCCCTGGCTTTTTTCGGAACGTTTTTTATTCCCGCGGCCGCTTTATACTGGGGCCCGGGCATGGGGGCGCTGACCGCCTTGGCGGGCAGCATTGTCCCGGCATGGACCGCCCGCAGCGTCAAGGTGGCCGACGTTTTCGCCAAGGTGGCATAGCAGTTTGTAGTTGGCGCGACAGTTCAACTGTCGCCCCAACGCTTGAATTATTCAAGGATTAATATACTCCGGCCAGAGAATTGATAAACATGTTGATTCCGACTTGCATTGCGATTGGGCTGGTATTGGCGCTGTTGCTCGTGGGCAAAGTGCCGCTTAGTTACAATCTGCGGAATCTGACCGTTCGCTGGAAGACGACCTTCATGACCGCGCTGGCCTTCACCACCGTTATTTGGCTGATGACGGTGATGCTGGCGTTTGTAAACAGCATGTATATATTGACGGAGAACTCGGGCAATCCGGGCAACGTGGTGATCCTTTCCGAGGGGGCCACGGACGAAGTCCTCAGTAATTTGCCCGCTATCGACCTGGGCGATTTGGAAAACCAGCCAGGCATTGTCCGCGAAAACGGGCGGCCGCTGGCCAGCCGCGAAACCTTTCTGATTGTCAACCAGCCGTTGCCCGATGCCCCGGCAAGCGGGGCGCAGCAGCGTTTTTTGCAGATTCGAGCCACTAACGATCCGCTGATTTCGGCCCGGGTGCATGATATTTCTTTATTTCCCGGCGGCAAGTGGTTTTCGCCGGCAGGAGTGCAGGAATTATCGGAAAAAGCCGGCGGTGTTAAGAACGGACTGCCGGCCATCCAAATGGTCCTGGGCGAAGGCGTCGCCCGGGAACTGGGCCGCGACCGCAAAGGGCGGCAACTTGAAAATGCCCGAAATCGCCAGCGGCTCGATGTGGGCGATACCTTCGAATTGTGCAATCGCATCGTGATGGTGGTGGGCGTGATGCAATCGGGCGGGTCGTCTTTCGATTCCGAGGTCTGGGCAAAGCAGGCGATCATCGGACCGCTTTTGGGCAAGGATAATTTTTCCAGCGTGATCGTCCGCACCGCCGACGCCGAAGCTGCCAAACGATTCGAAAATTTTATCAACAACGTCAACGCTGATAACCAGTTCGAAAGCGGCTACAAAAAGGCGCATCTTAAGGCCCAGGTCGAAACCGAATATTATGCCAGCCTGGGCGATACCAACCTGCAATTCTTGTACGCCGTGTCGTTCGTCACCGTGGTCATGGCCGTGGGCGGCGTTTTCGGCGTGATGAACACCATGTTCGCCGCCATCAGCCAGCGGATCAACGACATCGGCGTGCTGCGGCTTTTAGGTTACGCGCGGTGGCAGATTCTGGTTTCCTTCCTGCTGGAATCGCTGCTGATCGCGCTCGTCGGCGGGATTTTGGGCTGCGCACTGGGCACGCTGGCCAACGGCTGGTCGGCCAATAGCATTGTATCCGGCGGGCCGGGACACGGAAAATTCGTGGTCCTGAAACTCGCCATCGATGCCCAAATCCTCGGAGCGGGCATGCTCCTGGCTATTGCAATGGGCTTGCTGGGCGGGCTGCTGCCGGCCCTGTCGGCCATGCGGTTGAAACCGCTTGAAGCCTTGAAATAAGCAAAAAATCAAACGCAGAGGACGCAGAGGAACGCAGAGATATAAGAAATAAGGAACAGTAATAATGGATCTGAATATAATCAGCGGTCAGATTATCGATGCGGCGATGAAAGTGCATTCTGCGCTTGGGCCGGGGCTTCTGGAATCGGCCTATGAGGCTTGTTTGGTTTACGAACTGCACAAACGTGGATTAAAAGCCGATCAGCAAGTCGAATTTCCAGTTAAATATGGGGCGGCAAAAATTAATGTCGGTTATATAATCGACATATTGGTTGAAGATGAGGTGATCGTCGAACTAAAGTCCGTGGCCGAAATCAATCCACTCCATAAGGCTCAATTGATTTCATACCTCAAACTTAATGATAAAAAGCTTGGTTTACTTATCAACTTTAATACTGTCCATCTTAAAGATGGAATCGTAAGAATGGTTAATGGATTGTAATCTACCGCAGAGGACGCGGAGGCACGCAGAGGAATAAGAAACAAAAGATCCATTATTAAGAAATATATATGGAATATGTTGATCTGATAACCTAATAATATAAATAATATCTAACACACTGCGAACCTCTGCGTCCTCTGCGGTGATTTGAGTTTTATGCCATGTTAAAGCATTTTTTTTGGGAATGAATATGTTCATGGTTTTATGTCAGTGCTGTATTTTTGCCGTAAGCGCCGAAGTGGCAGCGGGAACGCCGGCGGTCGATGCGAATCCAATTTTAACGGAGCTTATGGAAAAAGGCGTGATGATGTCCGACGGCAAGGCCTATAAATTGCCTCCTCCGGCCATGACCGATGCCTTGGATGCGGCCAGTCAAAAAGCGGCTATCGAAAAAATCGCCGGCGGACGCTATACCTTTGAAGACCTGGCGCAAAAAACAACGAACGCACCGGTGATGATCAGGATGCGCACGCTCAAGGCGGCCGAAGGCGAGTCGGCGACGATTCGGGCCATCGACGTGTGGTTCGTCGCACACGGGAAATGGGATACCATGAACTCCAAGGATTTTCAGGACAGCCTGGCCAAGGGCAAAGACGCCGAGGGTGAAAACCAGATGGTCTCCAAGTCGGGCATTTTGACCGACGAGGAGATGCAGAAACGAAAATTGAAACTGGAAACGCCCGAGGGACAGGAAGCAAAATTCGTGTACGCCACGTTTTCACTGTTCGATCAGGTGGAAGTAAGTGCGACGCGTTATGTAGTGGTTACCCGCGACAAGAGCGATCTACTGGCGGCGGCGCGGATCGACGGGCGATTTGCCAAAGACGCCGAATATCCCAACCAGTGGCGGCCGATACTGCGCGACGCGGCCGCGAACATCAGCCTGGGCCCGCCCCAGCCTTATTCCGGGGCCGGGGCGTATGTGAAAATCACCCGGCTTGCCCAGCCCGCCGACACGATTTTCGTGGAAGGGCATATAGTATTCGAGGAGCCCTACGGCTGGTTTGAGGGCGGAAACGAGCTCCGCTCGAAGGCCCCCGCCATGATCCAGCAAAGGGCCAAAATATTCCGCAGTAAATTGGCCATTGCCAGCGCGAAACAGCAGTGAAATCAGCATTCAACAGATGGGAAGGAGCGGACTCTGGGGGGATTTTGGATTGGGAAGCAACTTCTTCTCTTGAGGAGAAATATGCCAATCCATTTCTTCCAATGGAATTGCTCCGAGTAGCGGTTCTACCCCGTGAGGGAGCTCGATTACCTGGACCTGGCAGGAACGATTTTGAACCTCCAAGTCCACAATCCCGAAAATCCGATAATCGTGTTGGCCTCCATCGGCGGTGTATACACGAACTTTTCCAGTTTCCTCAAGTTTTAATCGTTCGATCATGTCGGCGGGGATAGCAAGTTCGGCAGCGCCCGAATAGACTAAAATGTCGCATTCGATGTCCTCTCCTCGCCGGTTCTCAGGCAGAAAACGATTTTGCCAATTCTTCAACTTAGCTGGAACGCGGAAAATACCCATTATGGATGCCTCCCAAATTGTTTTAATTGTATATAGTATCATACCACAATGGTTATTAATAATCTAGTCATTATCTTAACCTGGACCTACGGTCGCGGCTTTTCGA
>JBEKSO010000308.1:0-5504 GCA_049516935.1 Thermoguttaceae bacterium | reverse complement strand
ACCAGCGGCGGCGGGGGCGGAGGCGGTCTAGGCGGCGGATGCGCATGCGCCTGTGCCGGCTGTGCTTGTGCATGCGCCTGCGCGGGCGGCGGGCGATAAAAGTTAGTCGGACTCATACCACCAGGAGATTACCGTGCGGCGTGGATTGCTAATACTTGTTGCGGTCATTGCTTTATTCACAATCGCAGTCATAATTGACTGGCGAAAGATGGTAATTACAATGTTACTTCCGCCTCCTCCACCTGCCGACGCTTTGTATCCACATGCTCCGCACATGCCGGACGTCGTGTCAGAGACATCGGATAAGTTGTTAGCCAAGTATGAGCGCATGCTTGCAGATCAAGCGCCTAATATCCTTGCAGCTCTTCAACCCGGGCTAACCGATAAAGAAATTGATGAATTGGAAGCGAAATTCAGTTTTAACTTAACGCCGGACTTGCGCATATTATACCGTTGGCGCAACGGCACATCCCGAACGACAAATATCAACGCGTTTCCCGATCATGAATTCATTCCTTTGGATCAGGCATTGGTGAAACGTGATGCACTTAAAAAGCATATTAATAATGCAACGCCCGAGCAGCAGATGGTGGACGCGGCGTATATCGGGCATTGTGACACGTGGCTCGGACTCATCGTTGATCTTTCTGGCGATGGTTACTTCTTCGATCCTGGTAGAATGGAAGCGGAAGGTTCTTTTTTTTTCTGTTTTGCGGAAGATGGGCGTTATGTCTTTTTTCCGTCTTTTCGAAACTTTCTCGCAGCTATTGTTGAAGGCTGCGAGTTGGGCGTATTCAAGATCGGCGCCCGCGGAGCCGAGACTGTGGATTTTGAACAAGCGTACACACTATGGCGCAAATACGGTGCGGAGAATATCAGATAATGCAAGATCTTCCTTCCGCCGAACTTGGCCGTCAGCAGGCGGGGTGGCTGGCGTCGGCAAGGGCAAGGGCTTTGCGCCGGGTCGGCATTGGACAAAAGCGGAAGGTACTCGACCTGGCCTGCGGTTTTGGGGCGGTAACCGATGAGTTGCTCCGCCGATCGGGTGGCGAGGTCGTGGCCTTGGATTGCCGCCAAAACGCATTGTCTAGCGATCCGCAATCATTTGCCGGGGCAAGCCGAGTTTGCGGCGACGCGCTCCGCCTGCCATTTGCCGATGGCTCTTTCGATTTGATTTTCTGCCAGTTCACTTTGCTTTGGATAAACGCTTGTTCCGCCGTCAAGGAAATCCACAGAGTGTTGCAACTCCGGGGCGTGATAGTGGCCATCGAACCGGACTATGGCGGTATGATCGAATATCCCGCCGAAATTGCCGCCCGGGATATTTGGATCTCCGCGCTCAGCCGTGCCGGGGCGGATCCTTGTATCGGCCGTAAACTGCCCGGCATGTTGGAACAACCCGGCTGGAAAACTGAAGTGGATTTGCTCGATCGCCTCATGCCTCCATCGCCAACCCGCTTTGCATTGCTCGAAGAACTGCCTTTAACCGATGAAGAAAAGACCACTCTTTCGCGAATCAAAGCCGCCGACGCCGCCTCGGCCGCATCCGCTAAAGTGGTTCATCTGCCGATGTTCATAATTATCGGCGAACGAATGATTTAAGGTTCGAACCTTATTAGAATCCAATAAAACTGTCCCCCATGCGAATAACTACAAAGCATTGTGCCGGGTTGCTAAAGTTTAGAAAATTGTTAACTTATTGGTATGAATGCAGTTGAATTACAAGAAGTGACCAAGCGATTCGGCGATCACACGGCCGTGGATCGCCTTGATCTTGTGGTTCCCGAAGGGGCCATTTACGGCTTCATCGGACCCAACGGATCGGGCAAAACCACCACGCTGCGGATGATCTTGCGCATATTCTATCCCGAAACCGGCCGCATCTGCGTGCTGGGATGCGATCGAAGCCGGGTTGCCGACGACCGCGTGGGATATTTGCCCGAAGAACGAGGACTGTACAAGCGGATGCGGGTCCGCGATCTTTTGACCTATTATGCCCGGCTCAAAGGTTTTCGCAGGTGCCGGCAGGAAATCGACGAGTGGCTTGAGCGTTTCGACCTGACAGAATGGGCCCCGCGGCGAATCGATACTCTATCGAAGGGCATGGCCCAGAAGGTGCAGTTCATTTCGGCAGTGGTCGCCCGGCCCAAGCTGCTGGTGCTCGACGAGCCATTTACAGGGCTGGACCCGCTCAACATGGAAGTGCTCAAGGACGCAGTCGTTTCGCTGCATCGCGGCGGGACCACGGTAATCTTCTCGACGCACGATATGGACATCGCCGAGCGGATGTGCGACACGGTTTTTATGATCTGCCGCGGCCGGAAGGTGCTCGATGGCACCCTGGAATCGATCCAGGACCAATACGGCCAGGATACGATCCGCGTGCGCCTGGGCAACGGCGACGGGGCATTCGAAAATCTGCCCGGCGTGATGCGGGTCAACGACTACGGACGCTATACCGAACTGCGCATGGCCCCAAAAGCCGATCCGCAGGCGATTCTCCGCGAACTGGTGCGCCGCGCAAGTGTCGAGCATTTCGAACTGGCCCGGCCATCGCTGCACGACATCTTCGTGCGCATTGCCGGGGCGGAAGCACAAGCGGCGGAGGTTATCGGCCATGGGTAAGATATTGGTTATCGCAGCTCGTGAATATCGCGCCATCGTGGGCACCAAGGCCTTTCTCATCGCCATTGTAATGATGCCGATCTTGATGGGCGGAGGGATCGCCGCCCAGATATTGCTCCAGCATCGACTTGGCCCCACGGAACGGAAAATCATGGTCCTGGACTGCTCCGGCGTGATGTTCGACAAATTGGCCAAAGCCGCGCAACAGCGCGATAAAGAGATTCTCGATAACGGCAAACAAATCGGGCCGCGCTACGTGCTCGAAAACAGCCCGGCCCTAACGGTGACCGAGGAAATGCGCTATGATCTCTCGGAGCAGGTCCGTAAGGGCCAAATAAACGCATTTGTGGAAATACCCGCA
The DNA here is from genome assembly GCA_049516935.1 of Thermoguttaceae bacterium. Lineage (GTDB taxonomy): Bacteria > Planctomycetota > Planctomycetia > Pirellulales > Thermoguttaceae > JBEKIK01. The sequence continues at coordinate 2,518 of JBEKSO010000308.1, read as the reverse complement.
GATGTGGATAAATTGCCTTCGGGTGACGAACAACCTAAAGTGAAATTTTATGCCGAAAATTCCGCGGTATCCGACGAGTTGCAATGGCTTCAAGGTAAAATTAATGAAATTGTACATAAAAGCCGTTTGAAAGAGGCCAAGATCGATCCGGATTTGGTCGCCCGGGCGACGGCTTGGATAAAGGTGGAACCTTTGGGGCTGGTGAGTCGCTCAAAAGCCGGGCAGTTCAGCAAACCGCAAGAGAGCAAGCTGGAGGAAACGATTTTTCTCCCCTTCGGCATGATGATGCTGATGTTTATGGTCGTGTTCCTGGCCGCCCAACCCATGTTGGAAAGCGTGCTGGAAGAAAAAAGCCAGAGGATCGCCGAGGTCTTGCTGGGCTCGGCCAACGCCTTCCAATTAATGGTCGGAAAACTGATCGGCGGCGTGGGCGGGTCGCTGACCGTGGTTGCCGCTTACGCGGCCGGCGGTTGCGCCTTGGCCTGGTATTACGAGGCCTTCCGCCTGGTGCCGCTTCGAGTTGTGCCTTGGTTTATTATCTACCAGGTGTTGTCCGTGATGCTCTTCGGCTCGATCTTCATGGCCGTGGGCGCGGCTGTCAACCAGTTAAAAGAAGCCCAATCGATGCTGATGCCGATTTGGCTGCTGATGATGTTTCCCATTTTCGTCTGGTTCCAGGTGGTTCGCGATCCGATGGGGAGTTTCGCGACTTGGATCTCCTTTATACCGCCGGCCACCTCGCTGATGATGGTGCTCCGCATGGGCAGCACCGCGGCAGTGCCGGTGTGGCAGCCGCTTGCGGGCATAGTGATAATGCTGGCGGCGACGCTGTGTTGCGTATTCGCTGCCGCTAGAGTCTTCCGCATCGGCATCCTTGCCCAGGGTAAAACGCCCAAGATGTCGGAGTTGATTCGCTGGGCAATCCGCGGATAGTTTTAATGTAGCAGGCACACTCCGTGTGCCGTCTTCCTGATAGTAAATCACACGCCCCGTGCCAGCTAAGCTACGGCATGTGGACACTCGCCGTTTTCTGGTAGCGATCCCTAAGGGCAAGATTGATTTCCAACACGTTTATCAGCGGCACGCCGGCCAACCCGCCCAAAGGCGCATGGCTTTTTTCGTGGAGCAATTGCTCGATGTCTTTATGCAATTTTTCTTCGCTGGAGTTCGTTTTTTTAGCCCAAGCGGCAGCGACCCGATCCAACTGCCACAAGGCGTTTGCAAGCGTGATGTCCGGATCCAGCCCGGACCCGGAGGCCATGACCGCGTCGGCTGGGACTTGCTCCAAATCCGCGTCCGCATGGGTTTGCAGCCACATGTCAAAGAACGTCGCTTGGATATCCGGACCGTCCTTAATCGGTCCAATGACTTTTTCCGTTTTCCCGTCAGCCGTCTTGTGCTCGACCGGGCCGGGGAACGTGCCCGGGTGCAATTTGGAATAACTTGCGAAAAACGGCTCTGCCAAGTCCTCGGGTTTTGGTTCCGAAGTCTCCGTGTGGACTTTGATCCACTGCGCGACTTCATCCGTGTGCGATTTCCGCCATTGATCCACGTACTCGGTGTTGATCTTGTCTGCTTTTACCCAATTTTGTGGTATGCCGGAAGCGGAATGCATCGACGCCCATTGAGCGACAATACCGGGTTTGCCGTCGAACTGGTCTTTTTGGAACCAGGCTTCGATGTCGGGCCCGACAAGTTGGCCCTTATTCGGCCCGCTATGGTATTTCACGATGGGACCGAGCTGCCGCGCCACCCGATCTCGCAGCAAGTAATTACTTGCGCTCCAGTTCGACGCCCCGGAAGCGGCACCGTTATAGGATGCGGCTGATGGCCGGGGCTGGAAATATTCATCTGCGATAAAGGGCTGGGCAATAAGCATGGACCCAATCGCTTTGCCGCTGCTGTCGGTTACCAAGCTTCCCTGAGCCTTTTCGTGGAATACCGTTTGTCCGATACCCCAGAGTACAAGCGGATATGCCACCGAACAAAGCAGCACGGTAAGAACCAATAACAACAGGTTTGCACGCAGATAAGCGCCCATTTTTTTACTCCAGAAATGGTTGATATCTTTCTGAATTTACATATCATGTTGGTGCGGCAGTTGTACTGCCGCACCCATTCTCGTTTTATGCAGGGGCGACAGTACAACTTTCGCCCCAACAAGGTTCTATGCTACCAAATGTAAGGCGATCATGAACATGTCGATCAACTTTATGCCCACAAACGGCACGACGACTCCGCCCAGGCCCCAAATTAGCAGGTTGCGCCGTAAAAGCGCGTCGGCCCCGACGGGTCGATACTTTACTCCCTTTAGTGCGATGGGGATTAGCAATGGAATTATGATTGCGTTGAAAATCACCGCCGAAAGTATGGCCGACGTGGCCGAGTGCAGATTCATAATATCAACTGCCTTCAACCATGGCAGCAAGGGCCTCTCTATTGAGCCGGCGAACATGGCCGGGATAATGGCAAAATATTTGGCTACGTCGTTGGCAATGGAAAAAGTCGTAAGCGCCCC
>JBEKSO010000307.1:0-5513 GCA_049516935.1 Thermoguttaceae bacterium | reverse complement strand
ACCAGTTCAATGCCGTTCCCGTATGTCGCCAGGCGGGCGACCAGTTTGCCGTCGGCGTTGGCCGGATCGTTGTTAATCGCGTTTAATACGTCGCCGACGGTCTGCGGGTTGGTAATATCGATATTCAATTCAGCGCCGTCGGCGCGGTCAATGGCAAATTTGACAACAGTTATATTAGTGGCGCCGTTGGTACCGGGATCTGGCGTTTTACCAACGCCTTGACCGTAGTTCAGGTCATCCAGCGGCGTATTTTCGGTAAAGGTTCGCAATCCCAACTGCGCGGCGGTGGTCCCGCCGTTCTCGCCGATCATGAAATCGGCGCCGCTATCACGCGAGCGGATGTTGATGCCGTCCTTGGCATCGTTGATTTCCGCCAGCAAACCGGGATTGGCATTGACCGCGTTGAGCAGGTCTTCCACGGTCTTGCAGTCGGACAGGTTGTTGATGGTAAACTCCTGATTGCCGTTGGTAATCTGCAAGCCGGATGTCAGATCGAGCGATTCGCCGGAACCGTCGCGGGTTACGGCGGTTGCGCCTGCCTCCGCCAGGCCTTGTCCGCCTTGCACGTCGTCCAAAGGATCCATGTCGGCGGTAAAGGGAAGGTCGGCCCTGTCATGAGCTTTGTTTATGGCATCGATTACATTGGAGGCCCGCGTGTACCCTGCGTCGATATGCACCGTGATCGTACTAGCATTGGGATCGTAGTAGACCGTCTCATTCCCGTAGGTGACGTTGGGGTCGTCGACCAGGGAGATGCTAACGCCATTCAGGGCCACGCCCGTGCTGGTGGCGGCGCCCATTGTGTCGGCCCGCAGGCGGATATCGTTATCACTGCCGGTGGAGTGCAACACCGTGCCAGCATAAGCGCCGAGAATGTTTTCAAGCGAGGTGGTCCCGTCCAGGGCGGGATCGAGTGGACTGCTGGAGATCGGATTGTTTCCCACGCCATCATCATTGCGTATGCCCAATTCTTCGGCCACGGTGCCGCCGCCGACTTCGCGGATGGAAAGATCGCCGCCGCCCGGTTTTTCGAGTTGAATGATGATTTTATGGGCGGTAATATCAACGTTAAGCTCGTCGCCGGCCGGCGGATGGGCGTGAATCATCGCCGCCAAATCGCCGACCGTCCGGGCGCCGCTCAGGTCGATGGTGCTTGTGCTAGTGCCATCGGAGACCAAGATGCTCCCTTTGCTGATGCCTTGGCCTTGGAAAAGATCGGCCAAAGGCGTATCGTAGGTCAGGTCCGGGGTTATCTTCACCTGGCCTTGCACCTGCGAGGAAATGGCGCCGAAGACTTCGTTGCCGTTTAAATTAGTGTCGAAGAGCAGATTAAGATCCTGATAGCTGGACAGGTTCTGTTCATTGCCCGCGTACTGAACCACGTCGCCCACGGATTGAAAAGGCGCCGTAGCGCTTTCCGAACCGGAAAACAGATAGCGACCGTTGAACTGCTGGTTGCCCGTACTTAACAATTGTTGAATAACTTGCTCCACCTGCTGCGCTGCTGCGCTGCGATCAGCCTCGGTAGCCGTTGAACCCACTACTCCCACGGCGGCGGCGCGAGCATTGGCCAACAAATCGGATACGCCGGTTAGCGCATTGTCGGTGATGTCTAAATAAGACTGGTTCGTGTTTATGTTACTTTGCACCTGGGCCTTGCGTTGCAATAGCGATTGCAAGCCTATTACGCTTAGCGCGGCCACGGGATCATCACTGATTGACTGAAAACGGTACCCGGTGCTTAACTGCATTTGAATGCGGTATAGATCCGACTCGTTTAATTGAAGCTGATTCAATAATTGATCGCGCACGAACAAGTCGCTGAGTCGAGTGCTTGGAATGCCGATGATCGAGTTTGTCATGATTCTGGGCCGAAAAAATATTTTGCCGGCCTTGTCCCGGCTGTTTTTTTGTAGGGTGCGTGAAACGCGCCACAACCAGTAGAAGGCGGTGCATTTCATGCGGTGCGTTTCACGCACCCTACATATTGTGGATTATAATTGCACCAATGTGTTCAACAGATCCGAAATGGTTGCAATATACTTGGCCGAGGCCTGAAAGGATCGCTGGTAGGTAATCATGTTCACCGCTTCATCGTCCAGGCTCACTCCGCTTATGGCCGTTTGCTGGCTGCGTAAAGAACTTTCAAATGCCTGGGATCCATTGGCGTTGGCCTGGGCGGCGGCGGAACCTTGCGCGACATCGGCGATCATGCGGTCGTATATCGCCCCTATGCTTTCGCCATTGTGCGAATCTATGGGCTGGTCCACAAAATTCGCCATAATTTCGGCGTTGTCGGTGTCCGCTCCGATGCCGCCCTGGCTGGCCGCAAACTTGCCCGGATCGTCCGTAACCGCCCCGCTAACGCCCATATTGTTGGCCGACGTGCCCGTAAAGAAGACATTCAATCCCAACGCCGCTAAAACTCCACTGGTATCATTGGCAAATGCAATTTCGTTGTCGGTCGATGTGCTGTCGATCTTCAGCTTGCCGCCGGTCAGTATCTGGCTTTGAATGCCGTTTACGTTGTTCAGTGCGTCGTTCAAGTCTTCCAGCGTAGTCTCATGGCCCAGGCCGTTCAGGTCGATCTGGATGGTCGTGGTGTTCGTGAGGCCGGTGTTTTTGTCGCGAACGAGCACCTGGAATGATCCGTTTTGGGGTGTGAACTGCAAACCGGCGTCGTTTAGCGCCTTGGAGGCGTCGCCAACTCCGTTTGTGCTGGTCAAAGTGCTATAACCATTCAACCCCTGTCCGGATGAATAAAGCTTGTTGAACTCGAACGTTAATGTCTGGGCAAAATCGTCGAGTTGATCCTGGAACCCGCCTAGAACTTTGTCCCGGGAATCGATCAGTCCTTTGAGTTCGCCTGAGGTGGGATTAATCTCCTCGTCATTGTCCGCTATGTGGATCTCGGCCGCGGAAAAGCCGTTGTCACTGACCGAAACCACATCGACCGGACGCGAAGTGTCCCCGCTTACTAAATAAGAGTTGCCGCTGTATACGGTGACACTGCCGTTGGGTTGCTCGACGGATTGAATGTTAATCAACTTGGCCAGCGATTCCAATGCTTCCTCCCGTTGATCGGTCAGCCCGACGGCGTCGCTCTTCGCATTAGTTCCGCCTTGCAACGATGCGATCTTTACATTCAACTGGCTTATCTGCAAGGTTAAATTATTTATTTCGCCCGCCATGTTGCGTATTTGATCATTCGCATTGGATCGAAGCCCTTCCACCTGTTGAGACATCTGTGTTATATTCTGAGCCAGTGTTTGTCCATTCGACACGGCCTGACTGCGCACCGTAATATCTGCCGGCTGATTGAGAATCTCGGAGATGCTGTTGAAAAAGTTGTTCATTGAAGTGCTCAGGTCGCTGCTGTTGCTGAGCGCATTTATCGCCGTTTCCAACTGGGAATAATTTTGTTGCACGGTGTCGGTATTAGACGAGTCGGACACCGCGCTGCGCAGCCGTTCCTGTAAAAACTTGTCAACCTTCTGAACCACTCCCTCGACTTCAACGCCCGTGCCTAAAATAAGATTGCCCAACTGTTGAGTCGCTGCCGGTTGCAGCACCGCCTCTTCGCGAAGATACCCCGGCGTGTTGGCATTGGATATATTCTGCCCGACGACCTGCAAGGCGATGTCGGTCGCCCGCAGCGAGTTGCCCGCCATTTGAATGGAGCCGAATAGCGACATGGTTAGGCTTTAGGGTTCTGGGTTCAGGGTCCAGGTCGAGTACTGACTATCAAATTCCGAACCTGAATCCTATTTTTGGCCGTGGGTGGAGCCAAGTATTGTTGAATTTATCAGAATTTCCAGCTAAATTTCCCAAATGCCCCATTCTATTTAAGCCGCCCGGTCTACAATGGCCCCGCTGGCGTTAACCGGTTCCCCTTCTCCATATGTCGGCTGAAGACGGCCGCCGGTCGCGATAATCTCTAACATCTGCGAAAGATGTATCAAACTGCGTTGAACCACGAGCCAATTCGTCAAGCTTTGGTGTTGAAGAAGTCTGGCCCGGGAGCTTGCCTGAGCCAGCCGATCGGGTATCTCGCCGCGACGGTCAGCAGGCAATGTCTGGGCCAAGGCCTGTATGCTATGGACAGGCAATCCTTCTTGAGCCGCTTTTAAAAGCAATTGTTCTCGCCGCTCGACACACTCTTGCAGTCGAGCTATCAATTGCTCTTCCTCCGGTGCGATGGCGGCTAGTCCAGCCATGTCAGAGGCAATTAGCAACTCTTTTTTCTTGGCCAAATTCACGAATAAATCGTCTTGCACGGCCAAAATATCGTTCAAAAGTCGTGCAACCTCGTTTTCCCACGTAGTTTGCATGGATACGCCTGTTTTTTCTTATTTTCGCTGTAAAGTGAATTTTTTGCTGGGGCGGCAGTTGAACTGCCGCCCCGACGAATTGGTTTCAGGATGGTTTCTTATTTGCGTTGTAGAGTGAACAGTTCGAACATTGGCCCGCTGAATTTATCGGCGCTTGACTCGCTGATATTTTTAGCCAGCACCTGGTCGAGTTGCTGCTGAAAAATTTCTTCTGCCCGGCCGCCGTTAAAATAGGCCGGCTTGCCCACCGTCTTTCGCATCGAGTGCAGTAATTGGCCGAAAACGGTCTCGCCCACAAAGGCATCGAATGCCTTGCGCAACTCCGGATTTTGGGCCCCGCCCGCAAGGTCGGGCTTTTTCGCCTGCGCGTTTTGCGCGGCATACATGGCCGGTGCGCTGGGAAGGTCCGCATTAATCGCATTTACCATGTCTGATTCTCCGCCGCGTAGGGTGCGTGAAACGCACCGCCTTCTACTGTTTGTGGTGCGTTTCACGCACCCTACAAAAAATCACAATCTTGGAGTGTGCCGACCACATTGAACACATCACTCGATAATTAATTGGGCATGGAGCCGGCCGTTTTTGTCCAAGCCCTTGATAATGTCGATAATATCCGGCGTGGCTACGTGCAGGGCATTCAGCGTTTCGACCAGCGCCTTGAGTTTTGGCGCGCCGGGATCCGTCGAATTGACGGGCACGAACGGCCGGGCATTGCCGGCGTTGCCGGTTTCGACCACGATATTCTTATGCGATACCACGGCGGCGCCGATCTCCACGTCGCCGCTTATGACGATGCTTCCCGCCCGCTCGTTGATCACTACTCGCGGCGCGGTCTGCGGTTCCATGATGGGCAGGCTGAGCACTTGTGAGACGAACAACACGGGATCCTCGCGGTATTGCGGGGGAATAAACACCTCGACGTTGACCTGGTTGATGGCCCTGGCCAGCGGCCCGCCGCCCGTTTGAATGCTCAACCGGCTGTTGATCAATTCCGCCACGTCCTGGGCAACTTGAAAGTCGGCGTGGTTCTTGTCCAAAACCAGGGTAATTTTTCTATCCTTGATGAAGGCGTTGAAAAACTCCTCTTCCAATTGGCAGCCCTCGAAAACTCGGCCGCTATTGGTGATTGACGGGTCGTCCAGGGTGATGGGCCCTTCGGCAAAGGCGTAGATGCGGGGATTG